>DASZFH010000080.1:0-1774 GCA_035939985.1 Candidatus Dormiibacterota bacterium | reverse complement strand
CTAAAGTCCGAACCCGGTCTGGCGGTCAGCCAGACCACCGCCCGAGAAGCCCTGAGCGAACTTGCCGCGGGGCGGGTGGACCTGGCGGTGATCATCCCCCAAGGGCTCGGCTCGGCGGATGCCGACGGCCACCTTCTGCCCGCTCAGGTCGCGATCCATTACAAGTCCGGGACAGCCGCCGCACAGGGTTCGGTCGATTTGGTTGCGGCGGCGATCGATTCCGCCGACCGCCGCACCCAAGGAGCGCCCGCTCTTTTCACGCCGAGCGTTGTGACCACCATCCCAACTGTGACCACGGTCGGGCTGATCCTGCCCGGCCTGCTCTCCTTCAACCTGATCAATTCCGGGCTGATGCTGGCGGCAGGGATCTTCGCGGGCTACCGAAGCGCCGGGATTCTGCGCCGGATCGAAGCCACCGGTACCGCACCCAGCACCCTGGTCCTGGCCCACGCTGCCGCCAACATCGTCCTTGCGGTCTCCCAGGTGCTGGTCTTCAGCTTGATCGCAGACTTGGTCTTCGACCTGCGCCTCAACCTGCCCGCCATGCTCCTCAGCGCCGGATTGGGCTACATGGTCTTCCTTGGTCTGGGACTGGCCATTAGCGGTTGGGTTAGAGACGCACAACAGGCGCCAGTGATCGCGACCGCGATCGGCATGCCCATGATTTTCATCGGGCTGTTCCCCCCTGGGACCGTCCCCGGCCTTGCCGGGCAACTGGTGTCCTACCTCCCCGTCTCGTTGACCACCGATGCCCTACGCCATATCATCGATGGCGGCGACATCCTCGGGGTCCGCTCTGATCTCATTGCCCTGGCTGGATGGGCGCTGATGGTACTGCTCGTAGCGAGCAGATCGTTCAGGTGGGACGAATCCTAGCCCTGCCGATTACCACCCACGGATTCGACGGCCGCTACCGTTACCCAACGTAACGTGGCCTATCCACAACTCGACTCGAACAAGCCATCCAGACGGCGCGGACGCATCCGGGTCCGCTGGCAGCACGTCCTAATCGCCACCTTTCTCGCCGGCGCCTACCTCTGGAACACCGCCCCATCCACATCCGATTTCCAGAGCCGGGTGAACACCCTGGTGGTCAGTCGCGGCGACGCCGTCCTTGCTCCGGGCGACATTCCGCCCATCCTGGCCGACGCCATCGTCGCCACCGAGGACGAAAGATATTTCAGCCACCACGGACTGGACGTGATCGGCCTCCTCCGCGCCTCTCAATACGACCTCCTCCATCACTGCCTGTGCGAGGGGGGATCAACCATCACTCAGCAACTGGTCAAGGACCTATACCTCTCGGGGTCCGACCGGGGCTGGGACAAGCTGACCGATATGGTCCTGGCCATCAAAGTTGAGACTGAACAGGGAAAGCGGGTGATTTTGGCCGACTACCTGAGCGAGATCCTGGTTGGTGAAAACCAATACGGCGTGGCCAGCGGTGCCTGTACCTACTTCGGCATCGGCCTTGGCCAGCTCGACCTGGCCCAATATGCGATGCTCGCCGGCCTGCCCCAGGCACCTAACTTCTACGACCCGTTCGTCAACCCAGGCCAGGCTCGCCTTCGCCGCCACCAGGTTCTGGAGTCAATGCTCTCCGAGGGCGACATCACTCCCTCCAGGCTGGCCGGGGCCGACTCCGAAAGCCTTCCCACGAGGGCTCACGCCAGCCATTGCTAGACCGTGTCGACATACGGATTACCAGGGCCATCTTTGTGTGCTTAACCCGTAGAATCTGGAACTCCGAAGCCTCACGCTTGACGGCATGGCC
>DASZFH010000079.1:0-3210 GCA_035939985.1 Candidatus Dormiibacterota bacterium | reverse complement strand
GTCGCCGCCGCAATCGCCGCCGTGTGGCTGCAGGGACGGCCGAATGTTGACCATTTTCCGCTCGCCTCGAGCGGCTCTGTCCTCGTCGCTTACCTGCCGATGATCAGCCCTTACCACTACGACACGATAGACTCCCCGGTTTGGTCCCTCGTTCACGAGATGCGGTTCTCGCTCGTCTTCCCACTGCTCGTATTCGCGGTCACGCGACTCGGGCGGCCGCGCGTCACGCTAGCCTTGACCTTCGTGATCGCAATCCCGGCGCTCGGCGCGCTGCGATTCATGCCCTTTGGGAACAACCTCCCGCCGCCACTCAACTCGCTCGCCTACCTTCCCGCGTTCACAGCCGGGATCCTTCTCGCGCAGAACCGGCAGCGCCTCGCCGCTTGGTATCTGAGCAACGGCGGCGCCGCGCGGCTCGCATTCGGTGCTATCTGCCTAGCGATCTTCGCGTGGCCGATTCCCCTCTATGAGTTGTGGCATCCCTTCCTCGTGCTGCCCTGCACCGCGCTCGTCCTGATTGCGCTCGTGGAGGTCTGCGTCAGCCGGCTGCTGACCTCGCGGCCCGCGCAGTTCGCCGGTCGGATCTCGTACAGTCTCTATCTCAGCCATACTCCGATTCTCTTCGTAGGGATGCTCACGATCGGCCGCATCCTACCGGGAATTGCGGTCGTGGGCCTGAGCTGGCTTGTCGTGGTGCCGCTTTCGACCGCGCTGTACCGCTGGATCGAGCTTCCCATCATCGCGGCAGGCCGGCGCCTGACTCAGGCGGCCACATCCACCTAGTCGAACCCTAATCGCGTCATCGCGGGCTGGGCGTGGTACATGTGAGGCACTGCGGCCGCGGGACCTTTGGCCCTTGGGCGCATAGCCGGCCTTCTCCGACCATCGGGTCAATGTTCTTTTGGAGGTTTTGCGCAACATGGATTCCCCAGCCACTTACCTGCATTGGGGAGTGATCTTGATCTCGGTCCCCAACCTCATCGTGATCGTCACGATGCTCGTTGTTTTCGGACTGGCCCTGATCGCTCCGTTCCCCCATCGTGACGTCGCGCCCGACGCTGATCGTCCGAGCCAGGGAGACTCAGAAAAGTGACATCTGAACAAACCAGCTGGACTGGGCGCCTCCGAGCCCTGGTCGATCGCGAGCTCCCGACTGAGAACCTACTCCCCGACGAGCAGCCGATATATGTCAATTCTTGGGTCTACGTATTCGGCGTGGCGACGATTGCC
Organism: Candidatus Dormiibacterota bacterium; assembly: GCA_035939985.1. Taxonomy (GTDB): domain Bacteria; phylum Chloroflexota; class Dormibacteria; order Dormibacterales; family Dormibacteraceae; genus DASZFH01. The sequence continues at coordinate 1,980 of DASZFH010000079.1, read as the reverse complement.
GCTCTGGTCTGGGTGCTGGCGACCGGCGTCGTCCTCGCCTTCTTTGGACCGCAGTGGTGGCACCTGTCCGGGGTGGGACGGTTCTTCAACAGCATGCACTTCTGGAGTGTCCAGGCGTTCTTCGCCTTCATGGTCGTCCACCTCTGGGTGCAGTATTTTGGCGCCGGCTGGCGCCACGGCCGAGCCGGGACTTGGATGGTCGGGGTGTTGATCTTCGCGATCAGTATCATCGCCGCCTTCACCGGGTATCTATCCCAGACCAACTTCGACTCCCAGTGGATAGGAGTCAATGCCAAGGACGCCATCAACTCGACCGGCGGCGGATCCTTCTTCAACGTTCTCAATGTCGGCCAGATGCTCGGGATCCACGTTGTGCTCGTCCCGGCCATCGTCCTGGCGCTGGTCGTCATCCATCTGGTCATGGTTCGAATCCGCGGGGTTGTCAAACCGATCGGTGAGGAGGCCCAGTGATGGCAGCGACCAAAATCGATCAGAAGAGCTACTTCAAGGGAGTCAAGATGGCTCCCTACGACCTGGTCAAGGAAATCGTAATCGCGGTGGTGGTGGTCGGATTGCTGACCATGATCGCGGCCCTTGCCCTGTCCTCCCCCGACGTTCCCCCCATCACCATCCAGACCTGGGCTCAGAGCGATCCCCTCGACTTCAGCGCCACAGCGGCGGGGGAGCTGGCTGGGACCACCACCAGTTCACAGTACGGACCGCCGTACAACGACGGCACCAGCTCGGTCCAGAGCATTGGATTCATCAGTCCGCAGACCTGGTTCGGCAAAGGCCAGCCGGTGGACCCACCTCAGGACTTCGTGCTCCAGCCACTCCAATACGCTAAGACAGACAACCCGATCCTGGGCGTTGCCCTCCGCCAGTACCTGGCGGCGGACCCGACCCAACAGGGCAAGTGGCTTGACAGCTACTCGAAAGCCGTGACCGACGCCCAGAACCAGGGCTCGAGCTCGGTGGCGCCCGCAGACTATGGCCCGGTCGAGGAGATGATGAATTCGCTTCTGGCCGAGGCTCGATCTGGAGCCCTGGACGGGCTCCTGCTCAGCTCCAAAAACTTTTATCAGACCGACTACACCAAGACCCTGCTCTTCCTCGGAGACGGCACTTACTTCGTCGGCCAGGCCGACGCGCAGCATCTCAAGGGCAACCAATGGGGAATGATGAATGAAACGGGAAGCTATCCGGGCCAGACCTGGCTCTGGCTCTATACCTTCTGGTACCAGATCCCACCATTCAATTCCGCCTCCAACGGGGATCTGTTGATCGTCCTGACCATGACTGTCCTCACCCTCGGGCTCGCCCTGGTGCCGTTCATTCCCGGGTTGCGCGATATCCCACGTTGGGTCCCGATCTACAGGTTGATCTGGAGGAAGCATTACAGCAAGCCCTGACAGGCTGCAAGGCCTTCGGCTCTGCCCGGTTCCACCAAAGAGTTGCGACAGGCGATTTGGTGGTCCGGGCTGAACGGCACTGAATGGTAGGGCCGGTCGCCCATGGCCACTTGCTTGACTGAGAGTGACACTGGTTTCTAAGCCATGTTTGAAATCGCGGTTCACCGCATCGTCGTTGGGGTAGACGGGAGTCCAGCGTCCAATCAGGCCGTTCGCTGGGCCGCCCAGATCGCCACGGCCCTCAAGGCTGAGGTGGTGGCGGTATTCGCGGTCCGGCCCCCGCCCCCCTGGGCCCTCGGATTCGGTACTCCAGCCCAAGCCGACCCGACCTGGCGGGCAGAGATCGACGAGACCATGAGGAAGGATTGGTGCGCTCCCCTGGCGGCCGCCCGAGTCAAGTTCCGAATTGCGGTACATGCCGGCCTGCCCGCCAAGGTGATCTCAGCGGTTGCCAATGAAATAAACGCCGACCTGGTCGTCATCGGCCGGCGGGACAAGGGAGTGGCCGCGGACGTCGTTATGGGCAGCGACAGCCACGACATCTCGCTCGCCTGTCACCGGCCCGTGG
>DASZFH010000078.1:0-4166 GCA_035939985.1 Candidatus Dormiibacterota bacterium | reverse complement strand
GCGCCTAGTGTTCCCAATCGGGGGTGTAGATTCACCTGTTGCCTCCACACCCCCGCCCAGACCTCGATCAGGATTGGAGTCGCGACTGCCACGAAAAGCACCATGTGGCGAACCGATTGAAGAGACAGGACCACGACCGCTAGTGACAGCAGCAGGTCCCGAAGCCTGGGTCTCTGCAAAATCATGCCCACGAAAAGCAGCAGGAGCATGGCTTCAAACGGGTGAATGGAGGCGGAATGGAAATCTGGTGACAGCCACTCGACAATCAGGCTCTGTTGTGCCTGACTGCCCTGGGTCACCAAAGGGTAGGCGAGGAGAGCCGGCCCGTTTGGGGTGAGCAAAGGGGTCAGACAGGAGAGGACCAGAACGGCTCCCAAGCGTTGGCAATTCTCTTTGTGGCGATCGTCCCGGTTGACCAACCAAAGCAGAGCTTCGGAAGCCAACACAATCCCCAGGAGCCCCAACCCGAAGATCCAGCTTCCATGCATGTTGACCCAGAGGACCATCAGCAGGGGGAAGAGGTACATGGCGGGGAACCTTCGCCGAGTCGATTCTGGTCTTGATCCACGAGCGAGGAATCTTTCGATCCAGAGCAGTTCCAGGCAGGTGAAGAAGAATGTGACCATCTGCGCCCTCGGTCCAAATATGGGTGCCCCAGCCATTACCCCCAGGGCGATTGCGATCCCGACCACCACGTAGGGTTGCGTGCCGCCACCGGCTCGCTGATATATCAGCCAGAACGACAGCCAGGTCATCAGTCCGATGGCAAGACTGAAGGCAGCGACTCCGAAGTGGGAATAGATCAGCCACATCAACACCTCGGAGAGGTACTCATGATCGGTCCAGACTCGCGAGGGGGGCACCGTGAATGTGAAGAGGTCGTGGCCGGGTAAGCGGCCGTGGTCGAGAATCCATTGACCAGTGCGGATGTGCCACCAGAAATCCGGGTCTCGAACCGCGGAGATCAGTTGTGCCAGGATAACGATGAAGACGCTCCCCAAAAGGAGGGTCCTCGGGCCGAAATACCGCCTCATTGGGACAACCACGGGCGGGGAAGGTATCTCGGAACTCGCCTGGTGTAGGCCGCGTACTCAGGGAATTCAGCCTTGAGAACCGCTTCTTCCCAACGAATGCGCATGACCTGGGCGCAGAGAAACATGCCGAGGAGCGCCCCGCCAGGCCAGGAAATCGTCGGCAGGAGAAGAGATATCACGCTCAGGCCCTCCCCGAAATACAGGGGATGTCGGCTTTTGCTGAATGGCCCTCCGGTGACCAGGGAGCGAGCCTCAGGTAGGATCGAAAATGACCGGCCCAACCAGCGCAGAGTCCAGAGCGTATAGGCAGTTCCCACCAGGCTCAGAGCCAGGCAGGGAATCAAGAGCCAGTCTCTAGGGTTGACCTGCGGCAGCATCGAGGCGCCAAAGAGGGAGAATGCCCCAAACAGCGAAACTGCGATGACCAGAGTGCCGGACAGCCCGGAGAGGCGGCGCAATCGGGTGGTGAAGATCACGATCAGAACTCCGAAATAGAAGGTGATCAGCACCTGATTGACGCCAAGGAGCCATGCGTCGAGCGATGCCTGGCGTCGCATGTTGGCCAGCGTTCCCGGCAGGAAAACGAGTTTGTCGACGAGAAAGATCGCGAAGACGAGTGCTGGTAGAAGGCGCCCGAGCCAGAAGTCACGACGACGTGACGGGGGCCCGGACGGTCGGGAGCCCAGGGTCTGACGCGGAGATGGTGGATGCAAGCTGGTCGAGAATTTAACCGACATGGAGGGCATTGCGGCGACGGTACCGGTTTGCCGAAGCCTGGAGGGCCGGAAACTTATCTCTGAACCGGGGAATTTGTGATTACGACCGATACAGTTGGCTCTTGTGTCTGATCGGCAACTGATTCTGGAGCGAATTCGACGGGAGATGGCTGAGCTGGCCGCCGAGGTGCCCGAGTTGGTCCATCAGGTGTCCGAGACCAAGGCCGCGCTTAGCCAGGCTGAGGTTATTCGTCGCCACGTCCTAAGAAATCCGGAGCGATTCTCGCCGGATGAGCGGGAGAACGTATTTGGGCACACCCAGGGGCTTGGAGAGAAGGTTGTCCGATTAGAGGTTCTGCTGCAGGCCTCTACCGGGCGACTTGAGCTGCTCGGACTGATCGAACCGCATCTCGCGTTGGCTGGGGAGCCGAGCTTGGACGAGGTGAGCGGCCCGGCTGACTCGGTGCAACAAGCCATCGAATCGGAGCGCCGCCGAATTGCGAAAGAACTTCATGAAGGACCGGCCCAACTGCTCTCTGATCTCGTCCTGGAGGCCGACATCCTGCAGCGGTTGCTCCGCCGAGACCCGAGTCTGGTGGAGCCCGAACTGGAGGATTTCAAGGCGTCCGTCAGGACGGCGGTGGCGGATATGCGAAGGATCATGTTCGATCTCGCACCCGTTCCTCAGCAAGGGATATAAGGAACTCCGAGAACTCTTTGGGAAACTGCTTCCGGAAGGGGTACAAAAACCTTGGCCGCGGTTATGCTGTCTCGGTCCAAGGCATCCCCTCGTCGGGTTTGCGCAAGGACGGCGCCCGTCAGCCGTTCTAAGGGTTGTCGGTATCCAATCTTCGGGAAAAGGAGGTGAACAACAAGCTATGGCAAATCTGATCAAGAAGCTGCGTGGGTTCGTAAGCAAGGAGCGCCTACAGCGCGCTCAGGGTATGGTCGAGTACGCCCTGATCCTGGTACTCGTCGCTATCGTAGTCATTGTCATCCTAACCACGTTGGGCAAACAGATCACGAACGTATTCAGCAACATCGTCGTCGGTCTTACGGCCAGCTAGGCGCAGTTCGTTGGAGTTATTGTCTCGGGGGGCCGATGTTGCCCCCCGGACTTTCTTTTTTAGGGTGTCCGCATTAGAGTATGCCCAGGTACATTGTTGGTTCGTGTTCGACAGGGGAGGCGAGGACGCAGAGGCGGGGGATAAGCCCTCCTGATGCAGTGTTCCCTGTCACCGAAATCTCGGAGGTAAGGTAGCTGTGTCAGTCCCATCCCCGTCGCGCCAGAGATCCGGAAGCGGTCGACCCATGGTCGCCCTGGGCTTTGGTCTCGCCGCCATAGCATTTGCAGCGGTCCTCCTCCTCAACAGCGTGGTATCGACCGCGACTCATGGGGGAAGCATGACGATCGTGGTGGCCAAACACGACATTAGCTTTCGGAACACGATAACTCCGGACGACGTCATCACCAAGCAGGTCCAGAGCACCGACGCCCCCCCGGGCGTATTCATCTCTACCGATACCTTCCAAAAAGGCAGCTACGTGGCCGAAGTCAACATTCCGTCGGGCGGCATCCTCACAAATAATGTGGTGGTATCGGATGCCAGCGCCGTGCCCGGGACTCAGTCCGCCTATCTGCCGATCCCAGCGGGGTTTGTTGCCATCCAAATTCGAACCAGCGCACTGAGCGGAGTCGGTGGCTACATTCAGGTCGGGGACTATGTGTCGGTTGAGGACACCCTGAACCTGTCGCTCTTCGGCGGTAAAGACGCCCCGGTGGTAAAGCCGATCTTCTTCAATGTCAAGATTGTCAAGATTGGAACCGCGACTGCTCCCGCCCAGGCCTCTGGCAGCGGTGGATCGGTCACAACCGGTGGTGCGGCTGGTGGTGTTACCGACAGCTACACGGTCGTTATGACGAAATGTGACGCCGACTACCTGCAGTGGTTCGAAAACAACACCAGCGTTTCCTATTTGCTGGAGTCGTACCACGATTACGGCAGTCAGCCCACCGGTCCGGACGCCACCTGCGCTGTGACCGAAACCAACGGGGTGGGGCCGGCTCAAGTTGATACCAGGTTTGGCTTCACCACCGGGAACCTGGCCAAATAAAGGCGTGAATTCGGTCCTGAGCGCAAGGTACGGCGAGGTCTTGCGTCTACGAGTCAGGGGCGCACAGTAGCCGCTCGCCCCGGAGGACCATGGCGGGACCCGTCCAAGTCGTTATCGTCGATGAATCCCAGCGAACCCTGGATAACCTCAGGCGTTTGCTTCGATTCGAGCCGGACATAGAAGTTGTCGGGATGGCCCAGACCGCGGAGGCCGGGATCGCCGAAGCTAGGCAGCTTTGCCCCGATGTGGTCTTACTCGATGCGGGGGTAGCCGATTCGGATCCGATTCGGGCCATTCGACG
>DASZFH010000077.1:0-4722 GCA_035939985.1 Candidatus Dormiibacterota bacterium | reverse complement strand
CAACCCGGCCAGCAATGCTGCCTGGGCGGCTGTGAGGTCGGCGGCATTCTGGTTGAAATAGGTCTTGGCTGCCGCACCCAGCCCGTAAGCCCCGTTGCCGTAGTAGACACGGTTCAGGTACATCTCCAAGATCTGGTCCTTGGAATAGCGCAGTTCCAGGCCCTCGGCCAGGACTGCCTCCTGAATTTTGCGAAAGACCGACTTCTGCGGGGAGAGGAGCTGGATCTTGACCAGCTGTTGGGTGATGGTGCTTCCTCCCTCGGCATAGCCACCACTGTGGATGTCGGTGACGACGGCCCGACCAAGGGAGCTGGGGCTGATGGCCCCATGTTTATAGAAGTCACGATCTTCGGCGGCCAGGGTCGCGGCGGGCCCGTACGTTCCCATGTCAGCCAGGCGGAGGCTGACATGGAATTCACCCTGGGCATTTCGATCCTCGATCTGCTGCCCGTTGCGGTCCAGGATCACCTGGTTGGCGGTCAGGACGAGGTCCTTGCCTGGGTCAGGCATATCGCGCAGTGTCCAGCCCACATAGGTGCCGGACAGCCCGATCCCCGCCAGCAGGGCGAAGATGAGGTACCAGCGTCCACGCCAGAGCGAGCGCAGGCCGTTTCCGCCTCGAGCCTGAGACGCTCGCCGCCGGGGGCCGGGTTTCCTGGGCGGAATCCCCCCGGACCGCGATATCGGCCCAGGGTGGTGGGAGAGGGGCTGGGAGGGCATCAGGTCAGGATTCTGGGGGTAGCCAATGCAATGGTTAACGTGCCGACGGGATGATCGGTTATCCGGGGGCCTCCTGGCAAGCTGGTAAACTCTCGGTCGGCTTCGGTCCCGTGGTGTAGCCTGGCCAAACACGCAGCCCTGTCAAGGCTGAGAACGCCGGTTCGAATCCGGTCGGGACCGCCATCAACCTTACCAGCGATATTTGGGCCCCCGAGACGGGACGGCCTGACTTACCCTGGTGGAGTTCCGGAGAGGTGGCCGAGTGGTTGAAGGCGGCAGTCTCGAAAACTGTTATAGGGTTTTGCCCTATCGAGAGTTCGAATCTCTCCCTCTCCGCCATGCTTCGCTAGGGACGGGGGTATCGAGGCTGCCGCACCCGAGTCTCCAGGCCGGTAAGTCGATCGCGAGCCGGCCAACGATCACCTCGCTACCAGTTAGCCCAACTCGCAATCGAGGACCAGCCTTCGCCATCTGCTCAGGTCGACCTGGCCCCCGGGGATGTGTCGACATCCATCACCTTTTCGCTCAACCTTCGGGGAGAAATCCGAGGCTGGCACGGAATACGCGGGCAATACGCTCCAATGCTGCCTGAGAAGCATTGCCGGTCCCGCGTTCGAGCCGGCTGATGTCGCTCTGGTTGACCCGGGCCTGGGCGGCGAGTTGGGCTTGGGTGAGATGGTTCCGCTTCCGGAGCTCGATGATCTGGCTGGCCAAGGAGTAGTGACCCCTAAATGCCTCCAGAAGTTCGCGGCCATTCTGGTCCAGCCCGGACGCTAGCTCGGCGACATAGCTGTCAAAGCTGTCGCCGATCGGGCTCTCCATCTCAAGTGACTGCGATTCCTGCCGCTTCATGATCTCCATATTATGCGCCACATGCATAAGAAGGGCGAGCCCAATTGGCTACTTCCTCCCTTCCCGGGCTCGGAGCCCAGCTTGGGCTCTGTCTGCCATGGTGCGGGCCTTCACGATTTCGGCTTGCTGCCGCTTGGCGCTCGGGTCCCGCCCCTTGTCGTACCCGGAGCATAGGAGAATCACGTGGCGCCCATAGGTCGTGAAGAAGACGCGCAGGACGATCTTCGCCGGCTCCCTGCCGGTAAGGCCAGGGGCTGGCTCGTCGCTTGGCCGTGGAAACATGTGCCGGATGCTGCTGGCCGGATGGCGAATGCGGAATTCGTACAGCCCACTCCCCAGGTTTCGACCCCATTCCGTCTCGCAGACATCCGTGCCATGAACCTTCAGGACCCGCTCGACCGCCGCCAACACCGCCAAGCCCTTGGCCGGCTCGTCAGCGAGGAGCGTGTCGAGCCAGATCCGGGCGGGCTGCTCCCTGGTGGCAAGATCCCGGTAGAATCGAACGGTCCAGAACATGCGTTCGAATCGTATCAGCGATCAGCAGGCCACGGCAGGCGGCATGATCCCGAGCTTCCCGACCTGATCGAAGGTTACCCGCACATCTCGGGGCGGATCAACGCAGACGGTTCGATAAGCGTCAACGAGGCTCCGCCACTTTGGATGGTCGGGAACAAGCCAATCGCTACCGGCAGCAGCTCACTACTCGGGATCCCATGGGTTGATGACAGGGACTTGGGTTGGATGAAAGTCGGCCACATTGCGAGTGACGACCGTCATGCCGTGGACCAGAGCTGTGGCTGCGATGAGTGCATCACGATCCGAGCGTGACTCCGGGACCTGGAGACGAGCGCAACGCTGAACGACGACGGTGTCAACCGGGATCACCCGGCCAGCAAACGCCGGCAGGACGTGATTCTCCAACCACGTTCGCAGGAGGTTTCCTTGGTGCCTGTCGCGGAGTTCACTTCGCAATACCCCCGTCTCCAATTCCAGGACTGTGATGACCGAGAGGAAGAGGCTGGAGGCAGGTACGGTGGCTGCCCAGGCCGTCACGTTCTTATCAGCCTTCCCAGACTTTGCCTTGCGTAGCTCCGAAACGACGTTGGTATCGAGAACGAACATCAGGACAGGTCGGCTGCACGTTGGAGGTGGTCAACGCGCCCAGGCTCGAACTCAACGTCCTCGATGCCAGGCATTGCCAGCAGGTCGCTGATGCGGGCCTGCTCACCGGACAATCTCCGGAATTCCTCAATGGTCAACAGCACGTGCGCGGGGCGCCCCCGATCAGTGATGAATACTGGCCCAAGACTGGCCGCCTTTTTGGCTTTGCTCGCATCCTGGTTGAATTCGCGGCTCGATAGGGTAGTGATAGTCATCGGGCAGATATCTCCAGCAATGTAGATACATTACTACAGTTGCCCTGCTGCAGACGCCGGCTACTGCCCAGGTGTTTGCCCGCGAGGCCCCAATCGGTCACCAAGCATATTTCTGGCTGATCTAGCGCTAATCTGGAAAGGACGCTGGTCGGCCCAGCCTGTCCAAGTCCTACTCCACGATGCACCACAGACAGCCCGCGGCTAATTGCTATCCCCGAAAACCTCGCCGGAGAGGCCCCGGCGGGTGGTTGTTCGTCCTGGTTTTGCTGCTGGGGACGCTCGCGTTCTATGTCCACCGATCGACGCCAGCAAGATCGGCTCAGCCAGCCGCAAAAGCCATCGGATCGCAAATTCAACCCGTGCCTAGTCCGACCACGCTCCTCCCAGCCGGTGTCCATCTGGACGTTCAAGACTCACAGGTGCCTGATGGAGTCCGCCAGCAGGCCTGTCTACGGTTCGTCCCATCCCACCCAACTCACACCAGCATTGTCTTCATCGACCCTGGCCATGGGGGTTTGGATCCTGGTGGTCAAGGCCAGGCCACCGACGGCACCTCCATCCCTGAAAAAGATGTCTCGCTGGCTACCGCTCGGCTGCTGGCCGCTTTGCTGCTCGCGGACGGCTATCCGGTCGTGATGTCACGAGATATGGATATCACCGTGGCCAATCTCACCGATTCTGACCTCCAGGGGGGCATCCTCACGGCGGATGCGGCTCGGGAGGAGGTTCTGGCGCGTGCCTCCTGCGCCAACACCGCCAAGGCCGATGTTCTGGTATCGATCCACTTCGACGCCTTTGAGGACCCGGGCATTGGGGGAGCTGAGACCCTCTATGACGATGCTCGACCGTTCGCGGACAGGAATCAAGCGCTGGCCACCCTGGTCCAGAAAGCCATGGTCACCCAACTCACCCAGGCAGGTTGGCCCGTGCCCGATCGCGGAGTGACGGCGGATTCGCAATCTGGTACACCGGCCCTGACCGCGGAAGGCGATGGATACGGGCACCTGCTTCTGCTCGGGCCCGCATCCGACGGTTGGGTGGAGCATCCGAGCACCATGCCGGCTTGCCTGGTCGAGCCACTGTTTCTGACCCGGCCCACCGAGGCCGACGTGGCTGAGTCGCCGCGCGGCCGACAGGTCATGGCCAGGGCCCTCAGCCAAGCGCTGGAGACTTACCTGGCGGGTTGATCCTAGCCGGGCTTCCCCTGCGTATACTGAAGGCTGGCCACCTTGTGTCCCGTACGCCCCCAGAGGTCGTTGCGCGCACTCCAGCCACCTTCAAGATGAGCAAACTCCGCACCGACATCCGCAACGTGGCCATAATCGCGCACGTCGATCATGGCAAGACGACCTTGGTCGATGCCCTTTTGCGCCAGAGCAATACCTTTCGCGAGAACCAGGAAGTCGCCGACTTGATCATGGACTCCAACGCTCTGGAGCGCGAGAAGGGCATCACCATCCTGGCCAAGAACTGCGCGGTTCGCCATGGTGACGTGACGATCAACATCATCGACACGCCTGGCCATGCCGATTTTGGCGGCGAGGTGGAGCGGGTTCTCAACATGGCGGACGGCTGCCTGCTGCTGGTAGATGCCGCCGAGGGGCCCATGCCCCAGACACGAACAGTGCTCAAAAAGGCTTTCGAGATCGGCCTGGCCCCGATCGTGGTCATCAATAAGCTGGACCGACCCAACGCCGATCCCGCTAAGGCCCTGGACTTGGTCCACGACCTTTTCCTGGAATTGGCAGACCACGCCGACCAGCACGATGCTCCG
>DASZFH010000076.1:0-6640 GCA_035939985.1 Candidatus Dormiibacterota bacterium | reverse complement strand
CATTTATCAGGAACGGCGCAAGGTCCTGGAGGGTGCCAACACTCGAGAGAATATCGAGGGCTACATCCGCGGACTGATCGAGATGGGGGTTGAGACCCATTGCGTTGGCCGCCATCCTGAGCTGTGGGACACGGACGGCCTGGTTCAATATCTCGGCACCTATTTCCCTCTCGCCGCGGAAGGTGGGTTGTCGGAAGAGGTACTGGCATCGGGTCCCCCTGGCTTGATCGAGTTTCTCTACGAGCGGGCGATGGTGGCGTACGAAGCCAAGGCGGCTGAGGCCGGTCCCGACTTGATCAAGGACATCGAGAAGTGGGTCATGCTCAAGTCGATCGACATGCGCTGGGTGGATTATCTGACCACCATGGATCATTTCCGTGAGGGAATCGGACTGATGGCGTATGCACAGAAGGATCCACTGGTCGAGTACAAAAACGAGGCCTTCAGCATGTTCAATGAGTTGACCGACTCGATTCAGGCGGACATCGTGACCAACATGTTTCGGGTCCAATTCAAAGTCGAATCGCCCGCCCCGCCGGTTCCCCCGCCGACGCCGGTGTTAGTTGCTACCGGGCCTGGCCAGCAGGCAACTGCCAACGGTCAAATGGCGGCCGGAGGTAGAGCTCCGGTTCCAGCTGGGGCCAAGGTCGGTCGCAATGACCTCTGCCCATGCGGTTCGGGTAAGAAGTACAAACGTTGCCATGGAGCCCAGTAAATGACTCAGGAGCTAAGCATCCGCCCTCAGGATCAGCTGAATCGGATTGTGGCGCTGAAGGAGCACCTTTGACCTGCCCGTCAAAGCCGCTCGAGCGGCTGAACTGGAGATCCTTCTAGGCCAGCCCGGGTTTTGGGATGACCCCGCCACGGCGGCGCGGCTCTCTCGCGAAATGAGCGAGAAACGCGAGGAAGTCCAAAGCTGGGACCGCCTTGAGAGTCGCGCTCGCGATATCGCCGAGTTGGCTGAGTTGGCTGGTGGCGACACCGAGATGCTCGCTCAGGTGGGTGAGGAGATCGCGAAGTTGGAGCGAGATCTCCAGGTTCGTGAGCTTGATTTACTTTTTGCCGATCCCTATGCGAGTCACAACGCGATCTTGAGCATTAGCGCGGGCGCGGGTGGGGTGGACTCCCAAGATTGGGTTGAGATGCTCATGAAGATGTATGTCAAGTGGGCGGAGGTCCCCCCCCCGCTTGTCAACAGCCTTCGTCCCGGGTGTCAGGTCGAGATTGTGGAAGCCACGCCGGGGGAGGAAGCCGGCCTCAAGGGAGCTACCTTCATCCTCAGGGGCACTCGAGCTTACGGGCTACTCCGAGCCGAACACGGAGTCCATCGGCTGGTGCGGATTTCGCCGTTCGACCAGGCTCATCGCCGGCACACCTCATTTGCGCTGGTTGAGGTCTTGCCAGAACTGGATGATGCCGAGGATGCTCAGATCGAGATCGATCCCGACGACCTGCGGATCGACACCTATCGTTCTAGCGGGGCGGGAGGACAGCATGTTAACAAGACCGATTCCGCCATTCGGATCACCCATCTCCCGACCGGAATCGTGGTGACTTGCCAGAACGAGCGCTCGCAGATGAAAAACCGGGAGAGCGCCATGAAGATTCTCAAGGCACGGCTATTTCAGCGCCGCCAGGCGGAGGCTGCGAAGCAGAGGGAGGAGATCCGGGGCGACCTGATGCCGGCGGAATTCGGGTCACAGATTCGGAATTACGTCCTCCAGCCATACACCCAGGTGAAGGACGTTCGTACCGGGGTGGAGGTGGGCAACGCCCAGGCTGTTCTTGAGGGAGAGATTGAGCCCTTTATCGAAGCTTGGCTGAGGGCCAACATCAGCGCCACTGGGTAATTGGCGCCATTCGAATTGACCCTTGGAGGCTGCGGGCCTATACTGAGCCCGATTTCGCCACCCCGGCCCACGGTGGGCTCGTCCCAGCAAGAGATGTAACACACAATGGTCCTAGCGCCAGATTTCTCGACCAAGCCGGTCATAAGCTTCCAGGACGTCTGTAAGCGGTATCCCAACGGGACCGAGGCTCTCAAGAACGTCTCCCTGTCTGTTCCAGAAGGGGACTTCATGTTCCTGGTGGGGGCGTCCGGGGCCGGTAAATCCACTCTGGTTCGTCTCCTGATCCGCGAAGAAAAGGCGACCAAGGGGAAGATCTTCGTCAAGGGCAAAGAGCTTGGGCGTCTGCGCCGGGGCCAACTTCCCAGGTACCGGCGTTCTTTGGGTCTGGTCTTCCAAGATTTCAAGCTCCTCGATCAACTGACGGTGGCCGAAAACGTGGCTTTTGCCCTCCGCGTCCTGGGAGAGAAAGCACGGCTGATCAAAGAGGGAGTCGAGGAGTCGCTAGACACTGTGGGTCTTCCCCATAAGGCCCGCAGCTATCCGCGGGAGCTGTCCGGAGGTGAGCAGCAACGGGTCGCGATCGCCCGGGCTCTGGTAACCAAACCGGATGTGATCATTGCCGATGAGCCAACCGGCAATCTCGATCCAGCAACCGCCTGGGAGATCATGCAGCTTTTGATGCGGATAAATGCCGGCGGCGCCACCGTAGTTATGGCCACCCATAATCGAGAGATCGTTGACATGCTGCGACGCCGGGTCGTGGCCATCGAGCACGGCCGGGTCGCGAGAGACGATCGGGCGGGGAGATACCATGAGGATCTGGCGGAACCTGCACTTCGCGCTTGAGAGTGCCTGGCAGAGCTTCTGCCGAAACGCAGCGGTCAGCCTGGCCGCGGTCATCTCGATCACTCTGATCCTGGCATTGGCAGGTGTCAGTCTGCTCTTGGGCCATGCCTTGAACCAGGTCCTGGATGCCTACAAGGTCAGAGTCAGCGTGATCAACATCAGCGTTGCCGACAATACCCCGCTCAACGATGTGAATGATTTCGCGGCCCAACTGCGGGCAGATCCCAAAGTCGCGCACGTCCAGTTCGTCAGCAAACAGGAGGCGCTGGCTCAGTTCACCAGCGATCCCGCCAACGCCGCTGTGGTCAAGGCCATGGATGGCAACCCGCTCGCCGCCAAGCTTGAGGTGACCGCGACCCACCTCTCCGATGTCGGGGCCATTGATGTGATGGCCAGGCAATGGCCGGGGGTGGACAAGAGCAATCCGACTGACTATCAGGGGGAGTTCATCTCACGCATGCTCGTGCTCAGCACGTGGGTTGAGCTGGGCGGGCTGGGTCTGCTCGCCATTCTGGTCGTGATCTCGATCGTGATCGTGATGAACACCATCCGGACAGCCGTTTATCACCGTCGTAAAGAGATCGAAGTCATGAAGCTGGTGGGAGCCACCGAATGGTTTGTTCGCTGGCCGTTTGTGATGGAGGGGGTCATAACCGGAGGTGTCGCCGGCGCTGTCGCGGTGGGCCTGCTCACTCTTGTTTACCATCCGTTCATTCAGCAGTTCCAGGGCAGCTTGTTCTTCCTGCCGCTCTCCTACGACCCCCAATTCGCGGCCGTGCTCGGACAGCGCCTCCTGCTAGCGGGAGCGTTGCTCGGGGCCTTCGGCAGCTTCATCGGTGTACGCCGGTTCGTGAGGATCTAGTGTCGGGAGGGGGCGGCAGAAGGCTCCGTTGGGTGGCCTATGTGGTTGCCGGATCCGTGCTCGGTTTGAGTTGGCTTGGGGAGGCTCCTGCTGTACAGGCCGATTCCTGTGCGGCAGGTGATTACATTTGCCAGTCTTTGCAGCAGGCCAAGCAGCAGCAGAACCAGAACCAGGCGGCGTTGGACAAGCTCAAAGCTACGATCAACGATCTCGCCACCCAGGTCAACCTTCTCGCGACTACCCTGCACAGTCTTGAAGCCCAGCTCAATTCCAAGCAGAACGAGATCGCGGCCACCAACGGCAGGATCGCGGAGATTCAACGCCAGATTCGCTTCACCAATGCCGACATTGATCGACGAACGGCGGATCTCAACGTTCGCCAAGAGCGGCTCAACGAGCGGGTTCGGACCATGGATAAGCAGGGTCACGTCCGCTACCTGGAGCTGGTTGTGACAGCGGCCAACTTCAACCAGTTGGTGGATCGCGTGCTCTCCACGCAGCAGGTGGTGGTGGCCGATCGAAAGCTGCTGGACACTCTCAATTCCGACAAGGCGGATGTGTTGGCACTGGAGAAGGATGAACAGGCTAAGCAAGGCCAGGAAACCGAGCTGCTGAGCCTGCAGCAGACCCAGCGTGATGAGCTGCAGGCCACCACAGATCAGCAATCCCAGGCGCTGGCCATTCAGCAAGCCCTGGAGGCGCAATATGCCAACCAGATAGCCCAGGCCACCGCCCAGCAAGCCCAGGTCGACCAGCAGGTCAAGGATTTACAAGCTGCCTACGACGCGGAGGCCCGCGGCGGCGGCGGCGGAACGGGGAAATTTCTCTGGCCACAGGTCTCGCATTACATGTCCCAGGGTTTCGGCCCCAGTGATCTGCTACTTGAACCCCCGTATGGCAATTACGCGCACTTTCATACCGGCATCGACATTGCCGGGCCATACGGCACGCCCATCTGGGCCTCTGATACCGGGGTGGTGAACGAATACAGCACCGGATACGGATACGGAAACTACATCGTGATCGTTCATGGCAACGGCTGGTCGACGCTCTACGGCCACATGTCCGGGTTCAATGTGCCGGACCACACTCTGGTCGCCAAGGGTCAGACGATTGGATTTGAGGGGTCCACGGGCTGGTCGACCGGGCCTCACCTCCATTTCGAGATTCGCTTCAACAACGTTCCCCAGGACCCCTGCACCTATCTCGGGTGTTGAGGTGAGCATCGCTTCCTCCTGGCGGAAGGCCGGCACGGTGGGCCTCCTCGTCGGCATGCTGGTTGGTGGGCTCGGTGGCGTCTACCTGGAACAGCAGGCTCCGGAGTGGGTGCCGATCTTGGGTTCGAGTTCGCATGGACAGCTCAACCAGGCTCAGCTCAACCAGACGTTGAGCATTCTGCGGGCACATTATTACGACCCCACCTTCGACTACTCTGCGCTCACCCAAAGCAGCCTCAAAGGCCTGGTCAATGGGTTGGGAGACCCCCACTCGGAGTATTTGAGTCCAGCTGAGTACCAGAGTGAACAGAAAGGATTGGCTGGGACCTACACGGGTATCGGGGTGTACCTGGACTTCAATGGCAACCTGCCTTTGATCGTGGGAACTTTGGCCGGCTCCCCGGCCCGCAAGGCCGGCATTGAGGCTCAGGACCTGATAGCCAAGATCGATGGGAAGAGCGCTCAGGGGATCAAAGCCCAGGAAGCGACTGCGGAAATCGAGGGCCCAAGCGGGACTCCGGTCAGTTTGACCATCCAGCGCGGAGATCAGACACTGTCGATCAAGGTTGTCCGGGGCCAAGTCGAGTTGCCTGAGGTGGCCTCGACCAAGCTGCCCAATGGGATCTTTTATATCCGCATCTATACCTACGCCGATACGACCACTGCGCAGTTCGATGACCAACTCAAAGCCGGATTGCCAGGGAGCAAGGCCGTGGTGTTGGACCTTCGCGAAAATCTGGGAGGGCTGGTCGCATCAGCCGCTGCGGTGATCAGCCAGTTCGTGGCCTCGGGAGAGATCTTTGAGACCCATGAGCGAGGCGGAGTGGTGGATAAGACCTCGGCGGCAGGAAGCCCGCTCGCCCCCACTATCCCGATGGTTGTGCTGGTCAACGCGGACACCGCGTCCGCCGCTGAAATCACGTCGGGGGCGCTGCGTATACGTCGCCACGTTGAGTTGGTCGGGGCGACGACATATGGCAAGGGCACTGTGCAGGAGGATTTCCAGGTCACGGGTGGGGCGGATGTGCACCTGACCATCGCCAAGTGGTTCTTCTCGGATGGGACGGCGATCGACGGCAAGGGATTGGTCCCCGATGTTCCCGTGGCACTGAATTCACCCACCGATATGTTCGATGTGACCAATGTGCCGGCGGGTTATGCCAATGACACCCAGTTGAATCGCGCGCTCGGAATCCTTGCAGGAATAACCTCCTAGACTGGTAGGCCGTTATCGGGGCGGTTAGCTCAGTTGGTAGAGCGCCTGGTTTACACCCAGGAGGCCGTTGGTTCGAGCCCATCACCGCCCACCAACTTTGGGCTCAGCCCCAGCTCTTCCCGTTTGGCATCTGAAGGCCGGCCTCGGTGAGGGTTTGGACAGAGTCGGCCCTGAGCATGGGAACTCTGCCGGCGTGGCTGTCCAGTTGACCTCGCACCAGCAAGAAGGGAGAGGTGCGGACGGCGCTCCGCTCCCGCTCATAGAGTTGGGCCGATATGACGACGTTGCTGAGGCCGAACTCATCTTCCAAGAGCAGGAAGACAACGCCGGATGCGGTTCCCGGGCGTTGGCGGCAGACCACCAAACCCGCGGTTGTGATCTGGTCGCCGGGGCGAAGAGCTCGAAGTTGGGCGTGGCTCTGGATGTCTGGGTTCAGGCTGGGACGCCAGATGCCCATTGGATGAGCGTCGGGGGAGAGATTGAGCAGCTCGTAGTCGGCAGCCATCCGTTCATAGGCTCCAAAGTCGGTCAGTTCCGCCAGGTCAGAACCAGTTGGAAACGCCAGCCTCATCTGGGTGCGGACTTCATGTTTCCCCTGGCTCAATAAACCCAACTGCCAGAGCAGGTCCCTTTGGCCGTGGCGGGGGGA
>DASZFH010000075.1:0-5662 GCA_035939985.1 Candidatus Dormiibacterota bacterium | reverse complement strand
CCGAGTGCTCTGGCCCGATTGACCTCCAGACCCTCAGCCGCCTCGGACAGTCCTTGCATGGGATCGATGCTGAATCCGATCTGCACCATTCAATTGTGCCTCCCTTCAGATCGACTAGCCCGGTTGACGTCGTCGTGGGGGCGAAAAGACCCTTTCACCGATCGACGTCCAGGCAAACTGCACCGATGCTTTCTAAGACTCTCCTGATCGGTGTGCTCTTCTGCACCCAGCTTGGATCGTCCACCAATGTTGGCTGCGGTATCGCCGGTGGGGATGGCTGCACCCGAGTCCTATTTGTCGGCAACAGTTTCACCTACGTCAACGACCTTCCCGGCATGTTCGCCGCGCTGGCCGGGTCGGGCGGGCATCGGGTCGAGGTGGGGATGGCGGCATCGGGGGGCTGGACCCTGGCGGATCACGTCGCCTCGACGGCCACGGCGGGGGCGATCGCTTCCGAGAAATGGGACACGGTGGTTCTTCAAGAGCAGAGTCAGATCCCCTCGGTTGCGCGGTACCGAGAGGATCAGATGTACCCGGCGGTTCGCCAGCTCGTATCCGCCATTCGCGCCGACGGCTCAGAGCCAATGCTGTTTCTGACCTGGGCGCATCGTGACGGCTGGCCTGAAAACGGCCTTCCTGATTACTGGAGCATGCAATCGGAGATCAGCAAGGGCTATCTCACCATCGGGGCCGATCAGCAGGTGCCGGTGGCGCCAGTGGGCTATGCCTGGTCGCTATTGGTCGGAGAGGGGCAGGGCTCGGCTCTGTGGCAGGGGGACGGGGTTCACCCAACTTCCGAAGGCACCTACCTGGCAGCCTGTGTGTTCTACGCCACGATCTTCAAGCAGAGCCCCAAGGGCCTGCCCTATAAGGCGGATCTTTCGCTCTCCACAGCCGCGTTGGTCCAGGGTGTTGCGTCCGACTCGGTCCTCGTAGACTCTGGTGGCTCGTCGGCCATCATGGCATCACCAGGTGTTATGTATTGAAATCCAACCATGAGTGAGACGAAAAATTTCATCGATCGGATCGATCGAGCGATGAGTGGCCTCGACAGCGTCCCGCCCACAGGGCCAGGCGTCTATGGCGCTCCTGATCCCAAAACCGGCGAGAGCTGGAATCGGGCCAATGTCCTGGGTCATATCGCGGAAATGTTGGAATTTTGGTCGGGCCAGGTAGCCGGGGTGGTGGCTGGTGCTACAGAGACGGGACGGGGGGCCGCGGGATATCAGGCACGTCTCGAGGCGATCAACTCGGGCATGGCCATCGCAGAGGCTGAGCTCCGCCGGAGAATCAATATCTCGATAGAGAATCTAACGGACCTCCTCACCCGATTGGAGCCCAAGATGCTCGACCTCCCTGTTCGACATCGAAGCCCCGCCGGGGAGAAGGTGCTGTGTTTGTCGGAATTCATCGATCAGGTCCTGGTCGGGCATCTCGAAGGCCACGTGGAGCAACTCGAGCAGATTTGACGCCACGGGGGGTTTTGCCACCCTTCGGCCTCCCAGTGAGGACGTGCATCCCCATTTGAGTCCAAACCGATTCGTCCCTCGGCTGTCTTTCGGAGGGGCATAGTCAGGGCGTACATCAGTCGGCCATACTGACCGGTAAAGATGAGTCTGCTCGGCTTCGCCCCGGTGCTCCTCCTCGGTGTCATCCTCTGGGCCGGTGTGGCGATACGTAATCGTGGTACCGACGGGATGACGATGGCTACCGCCGCCGCGGGCTATGCCTACGTCATGATCCTGGTCGGCCTGGTCATGGCCATGGCGGGCGCTGGCGTCACCGTCAAGTCGGTGCTGGGGCATATCAACTCCGCCTACTCGTACTACCAAGTTCAGCCTCCACCAGCGGCCTGTGGCTATTCCAACACCTACGCCAGCCTCACCAACCAGATGGATCGAGATCTGGTCACCGGAATCACCCTCCTGATCGCTGGCCTCATCATCTTCGTGGTCCACGTTCTGGTTGCACGCTGGGTGAGCCGATTGCCGGGCGGGGCCCCATCGTGGCTGAGTCGAGGAGCACTGATCCTGTTGACCATCTTCACCGGCCTGGTCGGTCTGATCGGAGCCAGTGTTGCTGTTTATCAGGTCCTGAACTTCGCTCTACTATCCGAGTCAGGCTCCTTTGGCGATGCGGTTGGGGTTGCGGTCGGGGTCCTACCAGTCTGGGGGGCCAGCTTGTTCTGGCTTCTGCGCGCCTCCAAGAACACCGTATCGGGGGATTGAGAGGGTCGCTTCAAGGCGACCATTCCCGTCAGCCGCCGGGCATCACCACCGATCGAAATCCGCAACCGGGCTGTCGACGTTGAAGCCCTCCATCTCAGCCAGCCGGTGCTCCGATCTTGGCGCTAAGGAGTTGGCGGGGCTGCTGGAGGAGTGGTGGCCTTGGCTGCCGGACGGCGGCGGGGGGTCGTGGCCGTCGGCCGTTTGCGGGGAGCGCTCGTCGAGGCCGGGACCGGCTTGGTCACCCCTGGCTTGGCCAGGGGGGTAGCGGGCTTGGGAGCTGGTTTCGCTGCCGTCTCTCGGCTGGTTCGTGCACTGCGCGTTCGAGGAGGAGCCGCGGTCTTTCCGTCGACTCGGCGGCTCAGCGCCTCGACCTGATCGGCCAGCTTATCCAGTCTGCTTACCAATCGCTCCAGATCTGCCTTTTGGACCGCCCGTTTGGTGGCGCTGGCCACAGTCTTCTCCACTTGCTCTCGCCAATCGGACGGAAGCCGTTTGCTTGCTTCTTTGATCGCGGTGCGGCCCGCGTTGACAGCCTGCGAGAGAAGGGCTCCCGGAGCCTCTTTGCCGGACTTGCTCTTTGCGGACGCTTTCTTCTTGGGTGCCATGCCATCCTCCAGCAACTCCCCAGCGGACGCCAGGGGAACCCTGAGATTAACGCAAATGCGTCACGCTGCGTTAGGATTGGTCAGGGATGACTGGTTCGCGGCCTCGCCACCTGATCAAAAAGTACGCCAACCGCAAGTTGTATGACACCACAACCAGTCGCTATATCACCCTGGAGGGGATCTCGCAGCTGGTTCGGTCGGGGCACGATATCGAGGTAACCGATCGCACCTCGGGCCGCGATCTGACTCCACTGATCCTTTCGCAGCTGGTCATGACCGCTGAGAAGCACGGTGAGGAGCGCAATCAAAGCGTGGTATCCGAGGGTATCCACGACCGAGGTCAGGCTCTCCTCGATTATGTTCGCCGCAGCCTGGTAGTTCCCGCCCTCGTTACCGAGGGCGTGGGTCGTCGGCGTGAGGAGCTTGAGGCGGTCATCGACCGGGCCCTGGAGAATGCGCTCAATCGCCTTTCCATCCCCACCCTCAAAGACCTCCACGGCATCGAGAGGAGTCTGGACGAGTTGGCGGCCAAGGTCGATCAGATGAGGGCTGAGGCCAGCGAGTTCAAGACCGGCCGTAAACGATCGGCTTCTCCGAAACAACGGCTGAAATCGTGAGGTTGGTCCCCGGCTGGTAGCCGGCAGCCTGGACCCGAGAGTCGGCTTCAAGGCTGCGGGTGATTTCCTGGGCCGTGGTCGTCAGTAGCACCGGATCGCCAATGGCCTTGAAAGTCCAAGGGGACGCGGCAGGGTATCCGTCGATCGTCACCGTTGGTCCCTGCTGAGCTATGACGGTGCTGGCCACCACCCGGTACTGGTTAACCTGGATCACCTCCGCTCCGCCGACCCGCAGATTATTGACGGCGTCCTGCAAGTCGACCGCCACCAGTGGGGCCGTTACCGTGACCGTCACCCCGGGGCCTTGGGCCGATATCAGGCCCTCCACCAGTCGGAGCCGGGTGATCTCGTCATTGAGCTGGGCATCCGCTCCCTGGGTGTTGCCGTTCTGCAGGGTGTCGGCCTGCTGAGTCAGATTGGTTTGCTCGCTCGAGAGCGAGTCATTGGCGCGATGGAGATCGTCGATCAAGAAGGCAAGGGCGGTGTTGTCCTGAGTCGCCAGGCTCTGGGCCACCTGAACCTGGCTGCGGATCTGCAGAGTTCCCAAAAAGCTCAGCCCGGCCGCGACGATGCCAACCAGGATCATGCCCTTCCACCCCGGACGCCTGCGTCGGGTGATCATCCGGCTGGGGTCGCGTACTGAGGCTGGAGGCTGCCGTCAAAGGGATTGAGTTCAATATCCGGTTGGCCGGCCCAGCTCAGCTTGAGACCGAACAGGCGCTGCCGTCCCTTGAGGTCCCCGAGGCTGGACGGCTGCCCGAGGAGCGAGGCCATTTGATCGCGATCACCGACCGCGGCGACGGAATATGGGCCGATCAAGGGCGGACCCTGGTCGACTTCGATCGCACCCGTGACCCCACCAAAATAGCTGGCGGGAGAGATGCGGCGGCCGTTGACCGCGATTGCGTCCGCTCCTCCAGCGAAGAGCAGGTTGACGATGTCTTGAAGATCGACGTAATCGATCTGATAGCCCGTTCGAGTCGTCTCTCCCGCCAGCGGATGGCCGTTGTCCAGTGACACCACGACTCCCGGGCCGCGCAGTTTGGTCAATCCGGCTTCCTCACTCAACCGATCGGTTTGCGCCGTCAGTGATTGAGTTGCTTGAGATCGCACAGCAGCGCGCGTCTCCAGCTGATTAATCTCGGTGCGCAGGGTCGCGATCTGGGCGTGGCGATTGGAGTTGACTTGTTCCAGGCCCTGGACGCTGGCTACCAGCGCTTGATTCTGAGCCAGCCGGTTGGAAGCGGGAATCAATTGAGCCCGGATCTGGCCGGCAACCAGGAAGCTGAAGTCAAACGCGACCAGTGCCACCAACATCCATCCGAATACCTTCGACATCTCAGCCGATTATCGCGCGCGGGTTGGGCGCCCGCCCCCGATCTGATGACTGCCTCGTGGTGGATCGTCAGTCCTCTCGGGTTACGATTCACAAAGAAACATGGCGACCGAAGTCAAGGAGTTCCAGGCGTTTGCCCAGGCCCAGCGCAATTTCGAGGCCGCTGCCGATGTGATCGGTCTGCCGGAGGACCAGCGTCGCATCCTTCGCGAGGTCAAGCGGGAGCTGACGGTTCACTTTCCAGTTCGGATGGATGACCGCAGCGTACGTCTATTCACCGGCCATCGAGTTCAGCACAACATCAGCCGCGGTCCGGCCAAAGGTGGCCTCCGTTATACGCCGGGCCTGACGCTTGACACAGTCAAGGCGCTGGCCATGCTCATGACTTGGAAATGCGCGGTGGTTGGGCTCCCCTACGGTGGCGCGAAGGGCGGGGTCGACGTGGATCCGCGTCAGCTCTCCGAGCCGGAACTCGAGCACCTGACGCGCCGGTTTGCGACCGAGATCTCAATTCTGCTCGGTCCAGAAAAGGACATCCCCGCTCCTGATATGGGGACCGATGCCCGAGTAATGGCTTGGATCATGGATACCGTCTCCATGCACATGGGGCACTCGGTCACAGCTTCGGTCACCGGTAAGCCGCTCGATGTGGGGGGCTCGGAGGGCCGGGTGGAGTCGCCGGGGCGGGGAGCCACCTACCTGACAGTGGAGGCGCTCAAGTATCTGCACGTGGACGAGGATGTGCCCACAGTCGCGGTTCAGGGCTATGGCACGGTCGGGCATTCGGCGGCCCGATTCCTCCAGGAAGCAGGGCTCAGGGTGGTCGCGATCGCGGATTCCAAGGGTGCCATTTACAACCCCCACGGCATTGACCTG
>DASZFH010000074.1:0-13704 GCA_035939985.1 Candidatus Dormiibacterota bacterium | reverse complement strand
ATCCAGCCACACCAGCGGCCCGTCCCCGCCCTGAGCCAAAGCCGTAGCTAGGGTCAGGCTGCTCGCAGTATGACCAAGAAGAGCAGGGCCCCCGTCGCCCCAGATACCACCAGCAGTACGCTCCCCAATCGATCGCGAATCTTCACCCAGCTCAGGAACACGAGGACCACCGCTCCCGCCATGACTCGAAAGTACGCCTCGGGGTCTGACCAGGTGTCGGTTCCGGCACCAAGGCAAACCAACGCGTAGACCGCGGCCGCCCAACCTGCAAAGTCTCGGGCACGTGTGACCCGCAAAACTGAGAGGAGGCAGATGGTGATCCCGGAGAGCAAGAGGACCAGAGCCGCCGGATGGGTAAGTTCACTCGCAAGCTGAACGAAGGGAGCTCCCGGAGGTTGGAGGAAGTGCCCCTGGACGGTGCTCTCGTGAGGCCCCTCTACCCAACGCCCCACGGCGATGGTCCATGCCAGCATGGCCACGGTGGCTCCTCCCCATCGGAACAGACCGGCCCAGTCCCGCCCGAGAGCCGCCCGCACGCTCCCCAGGGCGAGGGCGACCGCTGACGTTTCCTTCGCCAGCGCTGAGACCAAGGTCAGGGCAGCCGAATTTGCGGCCACCCCAAGAGCTAGAAAAAACAACTGGGTCGGCTCGGTGAGATCCCCGATGATTCCCGTCCACACTCCCGAATAGATCGCCACGCTGAGGCTCCACCAGGGATTTGCACTCATTCGAACGGCCTGGCGCGCCAGCACCGCAACCAGACCGATTGAGGCGGCCAAATTGACCGCCACCAGTGTGGTCGGAACCCAGACCCGATGACCCAAGCTGAACATCCAGGTCAGCAGGGGATACAGAATCCTGCGGTAGCGAAGGGTGTTATCAAGGCTGTGAGAGGTATCGGGACTGGTCAGGAAGGGATCTTGAGCGATCACAAAGTTGAACTGGCCGTCATAACCCCTGCCTGGGGTTGGAAGCTGACCCGGAAGAAGGCGGCTGGGCTCCACAAACACTGAGCCCACGCGGATGTTCTGGAGAAATTCGAAGTGCCCGCCAAAGCCAATCCTGAACACCAGATATCCATAGACCGCGGCACTGACCACCACTGGGCCAAGCCAAGATCTGCCGCTTCTCCTCAGGACTTCCACTCATCCTCCAAGATCGCAAATGCGAGCGAATCGTGCCATTGACCGTGAACCATGAGGTGGCTCCGCAAAAGTCCCTCCTGGCGCATCCCGACCTTCTCGAGCACCCGGCCAGAGGCCCCATTTTGAGTCGAACAAAAGGCTGAGATTCGATGTAGGCCAAGGCCCTGGAAGCCCAACTCGAGGCCCAGGCGGGCCGCCTCGGTCGCAATCCCCTGCCCCCAGAAATCTCGCCGAACCACGTACCCCAGCTCGGCGCCCTTCTGTTGGGGCGGCCCCAAATGAAGTTTGAGTGCTCCGATCAACTGCCCAGTCTCGCTGGAAACGATGCCCAGGTCGTAAAGGGACCGGGGCAGGGCATAAATGCCGGCCACCGACATCTCAAGAAACGCGTAGGTTTCGGCTATCTGGCTGGGTCCCCAAGCCAGATAGCGCGTCACCTCCGGGTCACCTGCATATTGTTGCGCCGCCTCGAGATCACCCAAGGTGAACTCACGCAGCCCGACCCGACCACTCCCCGCCACCTGCCCTAGTAGGCCTTGGCGAATGTAACTCTGTGCTTTGCCTCCCGACCACAGACTACGCAGGTGCCTTCGATGACCTCGTTTTCAGGGAAGTTGCGGGTGGTGACCCCACCGGTCTCTAGCTTGACCTGAGCCTCACATTCCCCGCGGCCACACCAGAGGGCACGCACAAAGCCGCCGTCCGTCCGATAGTGGTCGACAACCGCGGCCAGATCAATGAGATCGGCGGTGTGTTCAGCCTTGAAGGTTTGGGCGCGGTGGTAGAGGTCGAGGTGGAATTGGGCCAGCTCAGCCCTCAGGCGTTCGGCCAGGCCTTCTATCGGCACCGGGCGCTTTTCCCGTCGCAGACGGTCAACCAGAACCACCTGTCCTGCTTCGACATCTCGGGGCCCAACCTCCAGCCTAAGGGGAACGCCCTTGACCTCCCACTCCGCGTACTTTTCGCCCGGGCGAACGTCCTCTCTCCAATCCACCTTGAATCTGACCGCTCCCCGTAATTGAGCTTCGAGTGTCCGCAAGCAGCCTCGCACCGCCTCTCGACTTGGTTCATCCGATCTTAGGATCGGGACCGCCACCACCTGGATGGGCGCCACCCGCGGCGGCAGAATCAAGCCGCTGTCATCTCCATGGGCCATGATCAGCGCCCCGATCAGGCGAGTCGAAACCCCCCACGAGGTTGTGTAGCAAAGCTCCCGCTGATTCTCCCGATTGGCAAACCCGATGTCATACGCCCGGCTGAAGTTCTGACCAAAGTAGTGGGAGGTGCCCATTTGCAGAGCCTGGCCGTCTCTCATCATGCCTTCGATACTGGTGGTATAGACTGCACCCGCGAATTTTTCGGTCTCACTTTTGAGTCCAACGTCGACCGGGACCGCCAACCAATCCTGGGCCAGATCGCGGTAGTAGCCCAAAATCAGGTGAACCTCATCCTCTGCCTCCTGCGCTGTGGAGTGGAAGGTGTGGCCCTCCTGCCAGTAGAACTCCCGACTGCGAAGGAAGAGGCGGGTACGCATCTCCCAGCGCATGACGTTGCACCATTGGTTGGTCAGTTTGGGAAGATCCCGATGAGACTGGATGTACTTGCGCATGATCGGCCCGATGATCGTCTCGCTGGTCGGACGGATGGCCAAGGGTTGCTCCAGCTCCTTCATCCCCTTCCCCACTTTCGTCACCCATGCCACCTCGGGGGCGAATCCCTCGATGTGCTCCGCCTCCTTGAGGAGGAACTCCTGGGGGATGAGCAGTGGGAAGGCCATATTCTCATGGCCGCTGGCCTTGATCATGTCGTCGAAGGCCCGCTGGATGTGCTCCCACAGGGCGAACCCGTAGGGCCGAATCACCATCATTCCCTGGACGAAGGTCCAGTCGGCCAACTCCGCCTTCCGGACTACATCCGTATACCACCGGTCGAAATCGACCGACAGCGGGGTGATCTCTTTGACCAGTCCCTGTTCCTCTACCGGCTCAGCCATGCGCTCTCCCCTAATGTGGTGAATTGGATCGGGCCACCGCCCGGTTAGACCAGCCCGGCAGACCTGACCAGGACCGGACTAAAGTTCCGGAATTGCCCAGGCTGGAATCCCAACTGGGACGATCATCGAAGGATCACATTATCCGTCGCGGCGGACATCCGCTCTTCGGCCATGGCGTCGATCTCAGCCAGCAGCACCGCGAGCAACTCCTCCTGAAGGACAGTCCGGTAATGCTGTCCGTGCTTGAAGATGACGCCCTTGCCCCTGCCGCCGGTGACACCGATATCGGCATGCCGAGCTTCGGCCGGCCCGTTCACAACACAACCCATCACCGCCACCGTAATCGGCGCTTTCACCTTCGCCAGGTGGGCCTCCACCGCCTTGACCATGGGAACCATGTCGTACTCCAGACGACCGCAGGTCGGGCAAGCGACCAGAGTCGCCCCCTCCTGTCGAAAGGCCAGCGTCTTGAGGATCTCATAACCGACTCGGACTTCCTCGGTGGGGTCGCTGGTGGCTAGCGAGACCCTGATCGTGTCTCCGATGCCTTCGCTTAGCAGGATCCCCAGTCCGATCGCGCTGCGGATACTGCCGGCCTCGACCGGACCCGACTCGGTGACGCCGAGGTGGATCGGATATGCCCTGGCCTGGGCGAATTTACGGTTAGCCAAGATGTTGGTTCTGACATCCGTGGCCTTGAGGCTGACCTTGATGTGACCAGGGCCATAGTCAAGCTCCTCCAGGATCTTGCAGTGACCCAGCGCCACCTCTACCATGCGGTCCGCGGTTGCTTCACGATCATCGCGATCGACGCCCTGAGTTTCGCGCAGAGACTTGTGGACCTCCTCCGGGAGTGAGCCCGCATTGACTCCGATCCGGAAAGGTATCTCGCGCTCCTTAGCCGCATTGACCACTTTGATCACCTTGTCCCTGTCTGGGATGTTTCCCGGGTTAAGCCTTAGGCAATGAACACCTGCCTCGATCGCCAAGAGGGCCAGCGTGTGGTCGAAATGGATGTCGGCGATAACGGGCAGTGGAGAGCGGGCGACGATCTCTTTGAGGGCTAGTGCCGCCTCGCGATCGGGAACGGCCGGACGAACGATCTCGCAGCCGGCGTCCTTGAGTTGATGGATCTGCTCCAGCGTGGCCCGGACGTCGCGAGTATCGGTTTTGGTCATCGTCTGAACCGCGATTGGGGCAGCGCCTCCGATCACGACATCGCCGACCCGAACCGGAATTGACTTGCGGCGGGGGTTCATGTGCCGGGGAACTGGTGAGTCAAGATTCTGTGGATATCAAAATAGGCCAGTGCTACCACGAAGGTTAGAAGAACCGCGAGCGCGGCGCGCTGAAAGGCCATCTCCTTCTCTCGGTCGAAGGGTCGCCGCCTGATCTTTTCCAAAAGCACAACAACGATCCTGCCCCCGTCCAGGACTGGGATCGGGAGGAGGTTGGCGATCCCCAACGCGACTGACAAAAGGGCAGCGGTTCCGAGCCAGGCCGCCGCGCCCGACTGCGCCGCCTGGGCCGTAATGGCTGCGATTCCTATCGCCCCCACCTCACCGTTGGGGCCAAAGGCCCCGCCAGGGATCTGCCCCGTGAAGAGCTGGTAAATGCCCTTTCCAAGGTCCTTGGCCACCACAAAGGGGGCCAATAAGCCTCCGGTTGGGGCATCCCCGCGGGTAACAGTAAGGGCGTCCACAGGGGTGATCACCGGTGTCGAGGCCAGGCCAAGCAACCAGACATCCTGGGTTACCCCCTGACAGAATGCCGGGAGGGTAGCGCCCGACGATATTTCTGCCTTGGTTAGACAATGGATCGGCTGGACCATGACCTGAGTCATTTTGCCGGTGGTGTGCCTGATCAGCAAGGTCACCGGTTGACCCAGAGCTCGATTCTCGACCGTCCGAATGTCTTCCGGGGAGTTCACGGTTTGACCGTCAACGGTCTGGATGCTGTCCCCGACCATCAGACCTGAGGCAGCCGCCGGGCCTCCGGTCTCGACCGCCGCCACCTTGCCAGGGTCGGTGTTGAGGTTCGCGAATGCCAGGCCGCCCAGAATCAGCGATGCAACGATGAAGTTGGCAGCAGGCCCTGCCAGCAGAACCAAGATTCGTTGATAGGCCGGTTTGAGGTGAAAGCTATTGGGATCGTCGAAAGTGCCTGGCTCCAGGCCCCCCAAACGGACATACCCCGCCAGCGGGATCGGCCGCAGTGCGTACATGGTGCCTTTTCGGACAAACGAGACCAGTTTGGGACCGACCCCGATCGAATACTCGATCACCCGAACCTTGAAAAACTTGGCGGCCGAGAGGTGGCCCGCTTCGTGGGGGGCAATCAGGAGCATGAACATGAGCGCTATCCAGAGGGCGTCTAGCGGCACGAACCCGGGCATTGGCTTGAGGTTAGCCGCTTTCCAGGAGGTTACGGCCCTTCCCCGGACCCGACGCTGAGCTGACGGACAGGCTTTTGCCGACGTAATCGCGTGCCCACCGGTCGGCAGCCAGTATTTCCGCAAGAGTGGTCCCGCCGCCCTCGAAACGCTCCACCGCCTCCGCAACCAACACCAGGATTTTGGAAAACTCGATCTCCCCGCCTAGGAACCGCTTGACCGCCTCCTCGTTGGCTGCATTGAGCACGGCGGGCAACGGCGGCCCCAACGCCACGGATCGGCGTGCCAACTCCACGGCTGGGAACCTGATTGGGTCCAACAGAGCGAAGTGAAGTTCACCCAACCCAGCCACCTCTGTTGGCGGGACCACTCCCGGCAACCGCTCGGGGTAGGCCAATGCGAGCGCGATGGGCAGTCGCATATCGGGATTACTGAGTTGAGCCTTGATACCCCCGTCACGGAATTCGACCAGGGAATGGACCACGCTCTCCGGATGGACAACGACCTCAATTCGCTCTAGCGGGAATCCGAACAGATAGTGAGCTTCGATCAACTCCAGCCCCTTGTTCATCATCGTGGCCGAGTCGATCGTGATCTTGGGCCCCATAGACCAGCGCGGATGCTCCAGAGCCTGGGCCACCGACACCCGGTTGAGGTCCAGGTCGGGTCGGCCCCAAAAGGGTCCTCCGGAGGCAGTCAGCACCAACCGAGAGACGGACTCCGCCGACTCTCCCCACATGCACTGCCAGAGCGCACTGTGCTCGCTGTCGACTGGCCGAAGTTGATTGGGAAGAGCGCGAGCCATGACCAGGCTCCCGGCCATGACCAGGACCTCTTTGGAAGCGAGAGCGACCATCTTGCCCGCATCGAGTGCCGCCAGGGTGGGGCCCAAAGCCTGAGCCCCCGAGATCGCGACCAGAACCAGGTCGCATTCTGGATGAGTGACCAGGGCTCGGACCGCCGATCCGTCCGGGTCATCTGCCGCCCTGATCACGTGAGGTGCCGGCCGTCCCGCGGGGCGGGTACCACTGACCAGGCCGAAGACTTCGAAATGGTCCGGAAATCGATCGATCAGATCCAATGCTTGGACACCGATCGATCCAGTGCAGCCGAGCAGGACAACCTGAAGCGGGCCCTTCATCAGATGAGGTGCCAGGCTGCTGCGTAGACAAACACGATGATCGGCGGGAATAGGGCCGAGTCAACCCGGTCCAGGACGCCACCGTGACCCGGAATGAGGTTCGACGAATCCTTGACCCCGGCAGCCCGCTTCATCTGCGATTCGACGAGATCACCGACCTCGGCGGTCATCCCCACCAGGACGCCCAGGACTGCGCATATCACGGCCGGGAAATTGAGCCACAGGGATCCTCCCAGACCAAAGATCAGCGCCGCACCGACAACCCCCGCCAGAGCCCCTTCCAAGGTCTTGTTCGGGCTGATGCGGGCAAAGAAAGGCCGGCGGCCGAATCGGGAACCAACCACCAAAGCGGCGACATCGGTCGCGGCCACCGACAACAGCGTAAGAAGGGTAAGGACCAGGCCCACCTTTCCAGGGCCAGAGTGGTAGATGCGCAGATAGAAGCTGAAGGGCACGCCGATGTATACCGCTCCCGCAAGGCCCATCGCCCATCGCCCGAAGCCGTCTCGCGGATCTCTAGCGATTAGGAATATGGAAAGACCGGGAATTAATGCCAGAGCGAGGACGAGATCCACACCCTGACCCCATGCGGTTCCGCCGAAGGCGAAATACGCGCCCAGCGGAAACAACAGCCAGAAGGGTGCCGGGGAGCCGATGTGAACCGTTAGTCCCCTGAATTCCCAGAGTGACAGGCCGACGATGATGACAACCAATCCGTAGACTCCGTAGGCCCCTGATAGAGCTAGGACCAGCACCCCGATTCCCACGGCAAGGCCGCTCAGGACGCGAATCCGCAGGGCTGTCATCCGATTGATTCGACAGGCCGGCCGCCAAATCGCCGCACCCGCCCCTGATAGTCGGCGATGGCCCGCTCAAGATCCACTTGATCGAAGTCTGGCCAGAGGGTTTCGGTCACGACGAGTTCAGAGTACGCGGCCTGCCAGAGAAGAAAGTTGCTGACCCGCATCTCGCCCGCCGTACGGATGATCAGGTCTGGATCTGGCAACTCCGGTGCATAGAGCCGGGCCCGGATGGACGTTTCGTCCACTTCTTGGGGGTCCACCCCCTCGGCGGTGAGCCGTTTGACAGCATCGACGATTTCGGCCCGCCCTCCGTAGTTAAGGCAGACATTGAGGACTCCACCTTGGTTGGACGCCGTCTGCGCCTGGGCATCCGCGATCTGCCGCCTCATTCGTGGAGACAGCTCGGCCAGCCGTCCACTGACCAAGATGCGAACGCCCCGCTCCTGGATCTCCGCCAGTTCCCGTTGCAGGGTGACGTAGAAGAGTCTCATCAACGCCTGCACCTCCAGGCGAGGGCGACTCCAATTTTCGGTCGAAAACGCGTACACGGAGAGGATCTCGACCCCCAATGGCTCGCAGGCGTACATGACCCTTTTGATCGCTTTTACGCCGGCTCGATGCCCGAAGCTAGCGGGCCGGTTGCGGGCCGTGGCCCAGCGCCCGTTGCCATCCATGATGATCCCAATGTGGCGAGGGGCGACGGGACCACCGATTGCCCCTTCTGGGGTCTGGAGCGTCCTCAGACCTCCATTACTTCGGACTCTTTAGCGGCCGCGATTGCTTCGATCCGGCCGACATGGCTGTCAGTGATTTTTTGAAGACGCTCGATCGCTCGCTTAGCCGCATCCTCGGCAACCTCTCCCGCTTTCTCGGATTCTTGGAGACGGTGCATCTCATCGCGTCTGACGTTGCGAACCGAGACTCGAGCTTCCTCGGCCTTCTGCTTTACCAGCTTCACATAGTCTCGACGGCGCTCCTCGGTGAGCGCCGGGATCGGGATGCGGATCACCGTGCCGTCACTCGACGGGTTGAGACCTCCCTCCGAGTTACGGATCGCCTTCTCGACCGCCGCGATCTGGCTGCGATCGTAGACCTGCACCACCAGCAGCCGAGCCTCTGGTGCGGATATGTTGGCCAGTTGATTGAGGGGCGTCATGGTGTCGTAGTAAGAGACTTGGATTCGGTCGATCAGAGCTGGGTTGGCCCTCCCCGTCCGGATGCTGGTCAGGTCGCGCTGCAGCGCCTCTACGCTCTTATCCATTTTGGCTTCGGCTTCCGCCAGCACCTCATCAATCATTCCCGCCCTCCTACCAAGGTTCCAATTTGTTCACCCATCACGACCCGCTCGATATTGCCAGGGGTGAGGAGGTCGAAGACCACGATTGGGACATTGTTTTCCATGCATAGAGTCACGGCCGTCCGGTCCATAACCCCAAGACCCCGGTTGAGAACCTCCAGGTAGTCCAAATGGACGAGTTTGGTGGCGCTGGGATCCAACTTGGGATCGGAGGTGTAAACCCCGTCCACTTTGGTCGCCTTCAAGATCACCTCGGCTTCGATCTCAACGCCGCGCAATGCGGCGGTGGTGTCGGTGCTGAAGTATGGATTGCCGGTGCCGGCGGCCAGAATGATCGCCCGTCCCTTCTCCAGGTGCCGGACAGCCCGGCGCCGGATGTAAGGCTCGGCCACCTGCGGCATCTGTATCGCGGTCATTGTCCGAGCCGGGAGCCCGATGTTCTCCAGCGCATCCTGCAGGGCCAGTGCGTTGATAACTGTCGCAAGCATCCCCATGTAATCGCCTGTGGTCCGGTCGAACCCGCGCTCGCTAGCCGCCAGGCCCCTGAAAATGTTGCCGCCCCCAACAACCAGGCCAACCTGGACTCCGAGCTCGTGAACATGCTTGACCTGGGCCGCGATGGTGCGGACCATCTCCAGATCAATCCCGTACTCCCGGTCACCCGCGAGCGCTTCGCCGCTCAGTTTGAGCAAAATTCGGCGGTAGCGTGGCTTGGCGGCCTCTGGCATGACTTGATCCTTGGAGCGCGGCTCCTAGGCTTCCTTGATGTTGAAGCGGCTGAACCGGCGGACCGTGATGTTCTCTCCGAGCCGCCCGATGTTCGCCGCGATCAGATCCTTGATCGTGACCTTGGCGTCCCTGACATAAACCTGATCCATCAAAACGTTCTGCTTGTAGAACGCCTCAACCTGGCCACTCACGATCTTCTCGATCGCGCCCGCCGGTTTACCATCCTGCTCCGCGGTTCGCCGAAACAACTCGCTCTCGGCTTGAATTAGATCGGCAGGAACCTCGTCTCGATTGATCCAGCGCGGAGCC
The DNA here is from genome assembly GCA_035939985.1 of Candidatus Dormiibacterota bacterium. Classification (GTDB taxonomy): domain Bacteria; phylum Chloroflexota; class Dormibacteria; order Dormibacterales; family Dormibacteraceae; genus DASZFH01. The sequence goes on along the minus strand of DASZFH010000074.1, from coordinate 3,895 downwards.
GCCGCCGTTATGTGGAGAGCCAACTCCCGAGCGAGGGCGCGAAAGTCCTCCCCCTTGGCCACGAAATCACTCTCACAGTTGACCTCGACCAGCGCGCCAGTTTGGGGCGGATAATCGCCGGTCCGATGGAGGTAAGCCTCGATCACGCCGTTGCTGGTCTCTCGACCAATCTTCTTGGCGGCCTTGGCGATACCGCGTTCTCGGAGGAGTACCACCGCTTTGTCGATGTCGCCACCAGCCTCCTGGAGCGAGTTCTTGCAATCCATCATTCCCGCGCCGGTCATTTCCCGGAGGGTCTTGACGGCGTCAATGTTGACTTGAGTCACGGGTGCGATTACCTCCATCCTTCTTCGTCGCCACGATCGAGGAATTCGTCCTCGGAAACCTCGGGCAGGAAGTCTTCATCGATCAATTCTTCGCCCGCCTCGTACGGTGTGGCCTCCAGGAACTCACGCTCCTCCAGGGCCGGGAACTCACCATTTTCAGCTGCCTGCTGACGTCCTTCCAAACATGCATCGGCCATCTTTCCCGTGATCAACTTCACCGCTCGAATGGCGTCGTCATTTCCCGGAATCACGTACTGAACCAAGTCTGGATCGCAATTGCTATCCGTGATGGCGATGACCGGGATCTTGAGCCGATTGGCCTCAGTGACCGCGATGTGCTCCTTGCGGGGGTCAACCACGTAGACCGCGCCGGGTAGCCGACGCATCCCCGCGATGCCGTCGAAGTGATACATGAGGCGATCAAGCTCGTCCTGGAGTTTCTTGGCCTCCTTTTTGGGAAGGATTTCAAAATGTCCGTCCAACTGCTGCTTGCGCAACTCCTCCATCCGCCGAATTCGCTTCTGAATGGTTGAGAAGTTGGTCAACATCCCGCCCATCCAGCGGCGGTTGACGAAGAACATTCCGCACCTGGCGGCTTCGGTCTGAATCGTCTCCTGAGCCTGCTTTTTGGTGCCGATGAAAAGCACCGGGCGTCCCTGGCTGGCTACCGAGCGGATCTTGTCATAGCAATCGTCCAGGAGCCGAACCGTCTTCTGCAGATCGATGATGTGGATTCCGTTACGAGCGGTGAAGATGAATGGACGCATCTTCGGATTCCAGCGGCTCGTCTGATGTCCAAAATGGACCCCGGCTTCGAGTAGTTGCTTAAGGGTTACCTGTGGCACGCAAAATCCTCCAATCTGCCGACAAATTGGCCCACGGCCAACGCCGACCCCTGTTTTGACCTCCGCCCAGGCTTGAAACGCGGCTTCAACAGGGTGCCGCCCAGGCGTGTGTTACTCAGTCGAATAGACTGGCAATCCGAATTATACGGCCGATTTGGTCCGCGTCTTCCGCCCCGCCCCCGGTGGGGGTCCGTTCGGTTTGGGTCCCCTACACTTGGGATAGTCAGAACAGGACTTGAAGGCCCCATATCGGCCTTCCCTTTCGACCATCGGTTTGCCGCACACCGGGCAGGCCTCGTCGAGGAGCTTGGGCTGAGCCTGGGGCTTGCCTTCCTTGCCGGGTTTGGCTCGGTATTTGCACTCCGGATATCGAGAGCATGAGACGAACGGTCCAAAGCGGCCTTTGCGCTCCACCAGGTCGCCCTGGCTACACTCCGGGCACTTTTGACCGGTCGGCTTCAACTCGCTGAGAGCCGGATCCCGTTTGATGTACTTGCATTCGGGATATCCCGAGCAGCCGACGAAATCTCCGAATCTTCCCTTCCGGTTCTGCAGCGGCCGCCCGCAGTCAGGACACTTCTCGTCGAGCAAAACCGGTTGCGCGGGCTCGCCATCCGGGAGAATCGCGGCCCGATATTTACAGGTGGGATATCGAGAGCAACCTTTGAATGGACCATACCGGCTGGCTTTCATAACCAAATGGCCTTCGTGACACTCCGGGCACTCTTCGGTGGTGTCCTTGGGCATGGCCTCTTCGGCTGCGCTGAGCATTCGCTCCAGCGGGCCATAGAAGTCGCCCACGACGGGAACCCATTCAACCTGTCCCTGCTCGACCTCGTCCAACCGAGTCTCCATGGCGGCGGTGTACTTGTCACCCACGATCTCGGCAAAGTGATCAACCATGATCTTGTTGACACCCGTTCCCAGCGCGGTCGGGTGGAGACGCCGCTCCTTTTGCTCGACGTAGCCGTGATCCTGGATCACCGCCACGATGCTGGCATAGGTCGACGGGCGCCCGATACCCCGCTCCTCAAGCTCTTTGATCAATGTCGCCTCCGAGTACCGGGGAGGCGGCTGAGTGAAATGCTGCTCTGCGGTTAGTTCGTGAAAGGTCAAGGTCTCGCCCGCGGTGAGCTTGGGGAGGTCCTGTTCCTCGCTCTCCTCCCGTTCCCAGACCCGGTAAAAGCCATCGAAGGTGAGGACCGAACCGGTGGCTTTGAAGATGAGGTCGTTGGCCTGGATCTCGGCCTGAGTCCCGGCATAGACCGCCGGCGCCATGCGGCTCGCAACGAAGCGGCGCCAGACCAATTCATAGAGCCGGAACTGGTCGGGCGCCAGAAATTCCCGTATGTCCTCCGGACGGCGAGTTGGGTCCGTGGGCCGGATCGCCTCGTGAGCCTCTTGGGCACCAGGACGAGCCTTCTCGGTCCTGGGCTTGCCAAGGTAATTCTCACCCAAGGTCGACTTGATCCATTCCTTGACTGTGACATCCGCCTCAGCTGAGATTTGGGTGGAGTCGGTTCTCATATACGTAATGAGTCCGGTCGGGCCTTCTGAACCCAACTCCACACCTTCGTAGAGATCCTGGGCCAGCCGCATGGTTCGTCGCGGGGCAAATCGCAGCCTCGACGAAGCGTCTTGCTGCAGGGTTGAGGTGATGTAGGGCGGGGGTGCCGATTTGGTCCGCTTCTTCTCTTCCACGCCGAGGACGGCGAATGACGGCGCTGGCGAGTTTAGAAGTGCCCGAACCGCGTCCACCTCCTGCTCGGTTGGCAACTCTATCTTGGTGCCATCAAGGCGCCGCGCAAGCCGGGCCGCAAAGCGCCGCTCTTCGCCGATGCGGGAGAGGAGCGCATCCAGAGTCCACGACTCCTCGGTTACGAAAGCCTTGATCTCCTGCTCCCGATCGCAGACCAACCGCAGCGCAACCGACTGCACCCGGCCGGCCCCGATTCCCTTTTGGATCCTGCTCCACAAGAACGGGCTTAGTCGATAGCCGACCAGGCGATCTACGATTCGGCGTGCCTGCTGGGCGTTGACCCGACGCATGTCGATCTCTCGAGGATGCTCCAAAGCACGCTTGACGGCGTCAGCGGTGATCTCATGGAATTCGATCCGCATCGGGTTGCGCAGACCCAGGACTTCGCTCAGATGCCAGGCAATCGCTTCCCCTTCCCGATCCGGGTCGGAAGCGAGGATCACGTTTGTCTTCCTGCCCACCGCCTTCTTCAGTTCGGCAATGGTCAGCTTGCGGCTTTCCACGACGACGTAATGGGGTTTGAAGTGGTCGTCAACGTCGACCGCCATCTCCCGTTCGGGAAGGTCGCGAACATGGCCCATGGAGGCACGCACGTCGAACTTCTCCCCCAGAAAACGCTTGAGGGTCTTCGCCTTCGCCGGCGACTCGACGATGATCACTCCGTCAGCCATTGGTGTCCTTGTTTCATTTGCTTAATTCGCGGCGCCGCCGCTCAACCTCGGAACTGATTTGAGCCATGCTAGCCGCGGAATCATAAACCTCAACGCGTCGGCGGTGGCATTCTGACATAGCCGTCACCAACACGCATGACCAAACCGGAAAGCTCCAGGGCGGTCAAGCGCGATAAGACTTCCGGGAACCCAAGATCGAGTTTCTCCGCCAACTTGTCCGCCTCGACAGGGAGAACCTCAGATAGGTGCCGAAGGATTCCATCAGAATACGGCAGCCTGGAGATCCCGAGCCGG
>DASZFH010000073.1:0-2189 GCA_035939985.1 Candidatus Dormiibacterota bacterium | reverse complement strand
CACTCGGCCCTGTCGGCCCGATCGGTGGCTGGGCGATGGCAGCGGCGGCCACCGAAGCCACCACGGTCAAGCCTGCGTTGTAAAGCGAGTTGTACCAAGGGCGTCGCAGGACGGTATTGGCTGCGAGCGTGCTCAGCCCGGCCATGGTCGCGCTCATAAGCGGAGGGAGAAGCAAAACCGCGATCAAGATCGGCACGCTGCTGAAACTGGTGTTGCGATGGGGTGCTATCTGCACCGGTCGCAGGTCGGCGACCAAGGCGAGGATTGCCGCAACCAGCAAGATCAAGATCTGACCGGCAGAAGGACCGGCGGCACCCTTGAGGATGAGTACGCTGAGAAGCGCGAGGGCCGCCGTTGGAACGGCCATGACAACGGTTTGGAGACCGCGGTCGAGGCTTAGGAACGCCGTCCCCTGAGGTTTGGAATTGGCTCCAACGAGGCTGTTGGTCACCCGGGGGAGGTCCCTGCGGAAATCAGGCCGGGACTGTGGATAGAGCGATCGCTTCAGTGCGGCGCTGGGGCAGTCGGAGGATGTAGCCCATACCCCTGACCGTGTGGATTAAGCGCGGATCGCCGCTGGCCTCCAGCTTGCGCCGCAGCCGCCCAACGTGAACTTCAATCGAGTTCGATTCGGGAACCGCTGCCCAGATGGCTTCAGTCAAGGTGGCTTGACTGATTACTCGCCCCGAGCTTCGGATCAGGAGCGTCAGCAGGCGGAACTCGGTCGCGGTCAGGCCGAGGTCTCGGCCACCGCGCTGAGCAGTTCCGGCGGAAACCTCGACCACCAGGTCGTCCAGTCGCATGGCATCGGCGCCCGCGCTGCGGACCCGACGAAGAAGGGCGGCGACACGGGCCGAGAGTTCCTCGAGGGCAAAGGGCTTAACCACATAGTCATCGGCCCCACATCTAAGGCCTGTGACCACGTCCGAAAGCAGCGATCGGGCTGTCATTCCAACCAGCGCGGCGTCGGTCTCACCGCGAAAACGTTGAAACAGCTCAGGGCCTTCGTTGTCGGGCAGCATGAGGTCGAGGAGTACGACATCGGGGTTCCACTCCCGGACCATTGAGAGTCCCTGGGCGGCGGTGGCGGCGGCCTGAACCCGGTATCCCTCTCGACGGAGTCCTGCGGTCACCGCTCGGGCCAGCCGGCGGTCGTCTTCGATGACCGCGACCTTCCATCTGACGCTCATGTGTGCAGTCTAACCATCCCCTGTCCAATCCCGGATTTACCCAATTTGGGCCGTCGTCGATCGGTAGATCCGGGGAAATCATCCGTCTTCCGGCCTGGCGCCTCCAGCGCAGTCTGAGCCCACCGCCGACTTTGCCCCAAGATCGATCTCGTTCGTCGGGCGAGACGTCCCGGGTTAGGGAAAGTAAATGGTTGTGTGACACGGTGGGAATTAGCTAAGGGTTAGTGGGTTGAGGCCGCGTGACGATCGCGTTACAGTTCTGGCAATGGCAGACCCGGTAATCCTGTCTGAGATCGAGTACAGGCCAGGCAACCTACAGGATTTTGACCTCCTCTACCGTCGATCGTATGGTCGGCTCAAAGCTACGCTCATCGGTGTCTTGGCAGATCCTGCAGCCGCTGAGGACTGCGTTCAAGATGCCTTTGTGCAGGCGTTCAAAGCCTGGCCCAACTGGCGTCCTGACGCCCCTGCCGAAGCCTGGCTGCACCGTATCGCGCTCAACACGGCGACCTCCTATCGGCGACGCCAAAAGATACGTGAGGTTGGCGAGATCATTCGCCGCCTGGGGCGTCCCGAGGGGCCTCCCGACCCGTCCAAGTTGGGCGAGAGGTCCGACCTCCTACTGGCATTGACCAAGCTCCCACCCAAACAGGCCGCCGCGATCGTGCTTCGTCACTACCACGGCTTCACCAACCGTGAGATAGCGCTTTCGCTCGGCGTGCCAGAGCGGACGGTCGCCTCTCGGTTGGCCGCGGCCAGGAGCCGACTCCAGAGCGAGTTGGACGATCAGGATGCGGGCCCATCCCGCAAGCACCTGGAATTTCCTGTCTCCCGAGGTCTGCGACCCTGATGGCCAGAGGCTACAGATTTCCAAAGGTCGACCCATGGCTGCGGGCCAAGTTGGTCGCTGAATTCGGCCCGCTCCAGTCAGAGCCAATTCCGATCGGAGCCTACAGCCGGATCGATGTCTTCGATCCGGCCGATGGCGTTCGGTGGGGC
>DASZFH010000072.1:0-3040 GCA_035939985.1 Candidatus Dormiibacterota bacterium | reverse complement strand
CAGAGACCGCTGTTGGTCCCGTTTTGGCAGGCGATGCCGGCGTAGAGAACGGTGGCGCCGTTCTGAACCACACCCGCGAGGGAATCCCGCTGAATGAAGCTCCCAGAGCAGCCGGCGGTGCTGCCGGTAAGAGCCGCGGTCCAGTGCTGGCCACCGTCAATCGACTTGTAGACGCCCCCGGCAGTCGCGGCACCCGTCCATCCGTTGGGGTCCGAATCGGGGACCGCCGCATATATCAAATTGGGTTTGAGCTGGTCGGCCACCAGTGAATTGTCGGAAAAGCGGTGGTCGAAGAATGTCCCGTCGACACGGGACCAGGTTTGCCCGGCATCTGTGCTGGCCAGGACCCCTCCTTCAACGGTCGAGAAGTGGAAATTGGAGGCATCGGTGCCCGTGAACTCATAAATGTCGCTGGGGTTGGGGCCAACGGCCAACGCTCCCGCGGTAAGGCTGTTTTGGGAGTCGGTGAGAGGAACCCATGTGCGACCCTCGTCGGTGGTCTTCCACACCCCGCCGGTGGAGGTCCCGGCGTAAACAACCTGGGGGTTGGTCGGATCGAAAGCGATCGACTGCACACGGCCAGAATCACCCCAGGGGCTGCCGCCCACCGTCTGGCCGGAAGGTCCGACCTGAGTCCAAGGAGCAGTGCTGGCGGGAGAGACAAGACTGGCCCGCACCGGAGCGACGGCTTGCGCGGGGACCGAGAACAGGGTGGTGATGGAGATCGTTCCGATAAGCAGGAATAGCCCCAGGCGGAATTTCTGCGAGCGGTGTCCGACGTGCATGCCTACCAATCTCCTCACAACTCGGCCGACGTTGGCGAGCATTTACCAATCGAATTCACCCTCGGTGACAGGGGCCAGGATATGGTCGCACAAACACGATTTGGCCCGACTTAGGCGACGGGCGCGGCCTGGGTGAAGCGCCGTCGGCGGCGAGCCGCGGGCGCCGGTCAGCTTGTCATGAATCGGCGGGTCGCTCTCAGCCACACGAACAAGACCACGAAGGACAGTTCCACCAGCAGCGACACCAGTCCGACCGGAACCACCCCGATGGGATCGGTCCAATCGTTGTCCAGGTCATAGGGGAGCCCCACAGTCCTCGCGAGCACGTAGCCCGCCATCGTCATCAGGCATAGGAGCGTTCCAAGCCCCCAGGCCCTGCTCTGGTTGAGGAGAACCCCGCCCGCCAGGGCGAAGGCCGCGATCACATTGAGCGCGAACAGCACCCCCAGATAGGTCGCTTTGGAATTCATGTCGGGCAGCTTGAGGACGTGGATGAGACCGTCCACCAGCAGCAGTACATAGCCGGCAAGCATCCATGGTCGGACCTCTGGCAACTTCAACTTATCGACCTCCTCACTAGGTGCCCGGCCTAACACCGGCCACATGCAGGGGGATACCGAGTGGAGTTACTGGGAGCGAGGGCCCAGGTACATATCGAAAACAGGCCCCACGATGGCTACGGAATCATGCGCCGCAGTGGCAAGTTGGGGGGATGCCTTTGTAACCATAGGGGGTACTCCTTCTCAGGCCGGGTCTCACCCGAGCCCCGAAAAGAGGAGGGCAACATGAACCGATCCCGACGCTGGCTCACAGTCCCATTGGCGATCGTCGCGGCGTTGGCGACCGCCCACGGAGTTCTGGGGGCCACGGCTACCACCGCAGGCCCCCCAACCGACGTCACGGCCGCCCTCGGCGGGCCCCAGGCGACGGTCAGTTGGACTCCCGCCGCCAATAACGGCGGCTCAATGGTCTGGGCCAACGCTATCTACGCCTTCTCCTACACCGGTACCTCCCAAGAATTGGTCACCGGCAACCCGACCAACATTGGGATATCAGGACTGACCCCGGGCAATTGGTACACGTTCACGGTAACGGGCTTCAATTCGGCCGGTTGGAGCACTTGGGCCAACTGGTCGCCCTGGCTGTTCATCCCTGCCACACCCACACCGACTCCGTCGCCGACATCGGCGCCAGTGACCCACTCCGTCGCGGTGATTATCGATCCAACAGCGCAGGTCGGCTTCGGCTTCACTACCCCCGACGGCGGCCCTGTCCATGTTGGCGACCGCATCGTTTGGGTGAACCAGACTTCCGCCCCTCACGGGGTTACTTGGGACACGACCGGATCGCCCGCCAACGGCCCGATTTTCGGGGCTGGGACGACAACGGCACCCATCGTCATGACCTCGGCAGGGACCTTCCATTACCACTGCACCGTCCACGGTCCAAGCATGGCCGGCACCATCACAGTTCTGAGTTGACACCAGTGGCCCCGGGCGCAACCTCGGGGCCCCTTCCTCTGCCCGAGGACATGTCGAGTTGGCCTCCCTAACACCTGATCGCCGGCGAAACATACGCTCAGCCTCAGTGTTTTTTAGATCGCCGACCGCGGCCAACCCCACTTGGAGAATCACTCCGCGGCGGATCCAGGTGGCTTTGGGCGCCTTCTGGATTCTCGACGGCGCCCTCCAGCTGCAGCCCTACTTCTTTTCCAATGAGTTCATTGGCACCATGATTCAATCGATGGCGGGCGGGCAACCCGCGGCTGTGGCTGGACCGATCTTTTTCATGGTCAGCCGGATCCAGCCATTTCACGTTTACTGGAATGCGGCCTTTGCCGTGATCCAATTCGGAATCGGCCTCGGTCTGATCAACAGTGTACGGACGGCAAGGCTCGCGCTGGCTGTTTCATTCGTCTGGACGTTGATCGTTTGGTGGTTCGGGGAAGGCCTGGGCATGCTGGCCATGGGAATGGCAAATCCGATGACCGGCGCCCCGGGGGCGGTCTTGCTTTACGCCGCAGTGGGCATCCTGGTCTGGCCCTCCGACCGGCCACCAAACCCGGTGGCGGCAGCTGCGGGATATTCGGGAGACATGGCCGGCCGAGCCATTTGGAGCCTGCTCTGGTTCGGCTTCGCGGGTCTGATGCTCCTGCCGGTAAACCGCGGTGCGGATTCCTTTGCCACCATCTTGACGGTTGCCGCCATCCAGTCGCCAGGCCCCCTGGCGGCCCTGGATAACAGCCTTGCCCACCT
>DASZFH010000071.1:0-17315 GCA_035939985.1 Candidatus Dormiibacterota bacterium | reverse complement strand
AGCCAATGGCTCTGGATAATGTCGCCTACTCGGTGTTCTTGTCCCCCAATCAGATCCAACCCTCTGACCGGCAGCGGGTCGCGACAGCCCTCACTCGTATCCTCGGGCTTCCCCCTGATCAGGTGGCTCAGACCGTGAATTCGTCACTGAAATTCGCCTACATCGCTCGCAACCAGGGCCAGGACAAAGCCACTCAGCTCCAGGACTTGGCTCTGCCTGGGGTCGGACTGGAGCAGGATCAGCAGCGCGCTTACATGCCGGGGGCTGATCCGACCAACAGCCTGGCCGCCAATCTCCTTGGCTACGTAAACCAGGATGGGAAGGGCCTCTATGGCGTGGAGCAGTACTACAACGCGGAGTTGGCCGGCAAGCCAGGCTCAGTTTCAACCTTTCGGGATCTCGCGGGCAACCAGATCGTGCTTGGTAACCAAAAGCAGACCAATGCCGTTAACGGTACCGATCTGGTGTTGACGATTGACAGTTCCATTCAGCTGGCGGCGGAGAAGGCGATCGCCGATGGTGTTCGTAACAACCACGCGGTCAGCGGCAGCGTGCTGGTGATGGACCCCCACACAGGCGCCATTGTCGCCGATGCCGATTATCCGACCTTCAACGCCAACAGCTATTCCAGCGCCAACCCAGCCAACTTTGTCGATGGCACAGTGTCCAGCCTCTATGAGCCGGGATCGGTGATGAAGGTCGCCACGCTATCGGGCGCGATCGACTCTGGATCGATCACTCCTCAAACCACCATCACCGATCCAGGCGGGGTTTCGGTTGGCGGCTGGTACATAACCGATTTCAATGGAGGTCGTAACTGGGGTACGGTCAACTATGACCAGGTTCTGGTCAACTCCCTCAATGTTGGCGCGATCAAGGCCGAACAGGCGGAGGGCGGCAGCACCTTTTACAAATACCTACAGGGCTTCGGGTTCGGGGCTCCTTCAGGCATTGATGTGGTGGGGGAAGATCCGACAGCGCAGTCCTTGGCGCCCCTTTCCCAATGGCATGATTCCGAGCTGGCCACGGCGGCCTTTGGCCAGGGCATCTCAGTCAACATGATGCAGATGCTGGGCGCGGTCAATGTGGTTGCCAACGGCGGCAACTATGTCCGACCGCACGTTGTCCAGGATGTCAATGGAGTTCCCGTCTCCCTGCCACCCGCGGTGCAGGTGATCAAGCCTGACACCGCCAAGCAGATGACGCAGATGATGACCGACGTTGTTCAACAGGGGGCCGCGCGGCTGACCACCAAGGTCCCCGGATTCGACAACGAGATTGCGGGTAAGACCGGCACCTCCCAAATGCCGGAGGGTAAGGGTTACAGCGACACGCACGTCTGGGCATCCTTCGTTGGCTTCATGCCCACCGCCAACCCGAGGTTCATCGCCTTGGTTTTGATCCGACAACCCGATAACGGCAACTGGGACGCCAACGACGGCTACTACGCTGCGGGCCCGGTCTGGAAGAGTATCGCCCAGCAGATTGTGGTCCGGTGGGGAATCACTCCATAGGGATAGCCCTGGCCGAAGTGGTCGCGGCAACCGGAGGCGTGATTACGGACCCGGGTGTCGCCATGTTCACCTCATTCCATACGGATTCCAGAGAGGTGAAGGCAGGCGGACTGTTCTTCGCGCTTCGCGGAGCTGAGATGGACGGCCATCGTTTCGTCCCTGATGCGGTTGCCCGCGGAGCGGGCGGCGTTGTCGTCTCCGGTCCAGTGGATGCCGGAGCCGCCGTGGCGATCAGGGTCGAGGACACTTGGGCCGCCCTCTATTCTCTAGCGCGATTGCGCTTGCAGGCAGCGGCTCCGCTCGTTGTTGGGGTGACTGGGAGCAACGGCAAGACCTCGACCAAGGAGATGGCTGCAGCGGTGCTGGGTGTGAGGTATCAGGTTCTCAAGACTGAGGGCAACCTGAATACCGAGACCGGAGTTCCCCTGACTCTGCTTCGCCTGGAGCCGGGACTCCACACAGCCGCGGTGATCGAAATGGGCATGCAAGGACCTGGGGAGATCGCGCGACTGGCGGATTTGGCTCGTCCCCAAATAGGGGTGGTCACAATGATCGGTCAGGTCCATCTAGAGCACTTTCCTGATCAGAATTCACTGGCCGCCGCCAAGGGGGAACTGATCGAGGCCCTGCCCCCTGACGGCCTGGCAGTCCTGCCCGCTGACGACCCTTACCGAGGCTTTTTGGCCGCGCTGAGCAGAGCCCGGAGCATCAGCGTTGGCCTGGGAACCGGCGATCTGAGAGGTGAGGGCTACCGTGCGATCGCCGATGGTTGCGAATTTCAGGTCGGAAGGCAGATCGTCACCCTTCCCCTGGCCGGTCGCCATCAGGCGCGTAACGCCCTTGCAGCCCTCGCGGTCGGTCAGTTTGCGGACGTGTCACTCGCGGCCGGGGCGGCGGCTCTCAGAACTGTTGAGGTGCCAGGAAGGTTCGCGATCCGGACCACCCGCGAAGGTTGGCGAATTGTCGATGACACCTACAACGCCAGTCCGGAATCGATGCTGGCCGCCTTCGAGACGGTCGCCGAAATGACCCGCACTGGGCAATTGTTGGCCGTTCTGGGGGAGATGCGGGAACTCGGGCCGAGGGGCCCCGCAGAACACCAAAGGGTTGGAGTCGCTGCCGCAGCTAGTTTCGCCAAGATCTGCGTTATCGACGTCGGTCTCGGGTCATCGCTGGCGGAAGCTGCCGGCGCGGACCTGGTCCCGGATCTGGCCGCGGCTTCCCACTGGGTTCGGACTAACGCGCGCTCGGGAGACGTGGTTCTTATCAAGGGTTCCCACGGGCTGGCGCTGGAGCAGCTGGTGGCGCGAGTGACTGGCTCATGAAGGTGTGGCTTGACGCCGTGACCTTTGGAGTGGCTCTGGCGCTTGGGCTGACCCTGTACCCGCCTCTGATTCGGGCTCTGCGCGGGCTCAAGGCCGGCCAAGTCATCCAGGAGGAGCTGCCTGAGGCTCATCAGCGCAAACGCGGGACGCCCACAGGCGGAGGAGTCCTGTTTGCGGGACTGGGGCTGGTGGGGGGGCTGTTGGCCGCGGCGGCCGGCCATCCCGGAGCCCTTCCGGTGGTTGTCGGAATCCTCGGTGGAGGCTTGATCGGTGTCCTTGATGACTTGAGCAAGTTGCGCCGCGGATCGATCGGGATTCCCGCTCGGGCCAAATTCCCAGTCCAGATCCTAATTGCGATTCCGGTGGCAGCCGCAGCCCTCGCAGCAGGGGGTGGGGATCAGCTCCTTTTCGGGTCGATGAGCCCACTCTGGTACTGGCCGTTGGCGATCCTGGCGTTGGTGGGGACCGCTAACGCGGTCAATCTGACCGATGGACTGGATGGGCTGGCGGGGAGTGTGGCCGCAATCGCGCTGGTGGCGATCTTGGAGTTCTTACCTGGGACATCCGCTGGCGAGAAGGCTGGGGGCATTTCCCTGCTTGGAGTATTGATTGCTTTCCTGGTCTTCAATCGCCACCCCGCCAAGGTCTTCATGGGGGACGCAGGCTCCCTGGCGTTGGGCTATGCCCTGGCTGCGATGGCCATCCAGCAGCACTTGCTGGTGCTGCTACCACTGCTCGGTTTGGTGTTTGTTCTTGAAGCCGCGTCTGTCATGATTCAAGTGGCCTCATTCAAGGCCACTCGGAAACGAGTTTTCAGGATGGCCCCGATTCACTACACGTTTCAGCTTGCGGGCTGGTCCGAGAACCGGATCACGCTGGCCTTCGCCCTGACCGGACTGGTCGCCGCCGCCGCCGCGGTCCTGGTGGTCCAGCCTTGGGCCTGAGGTTGGATGTGTCGATGCCCAAACTTCTGTCGCCGGAGCTTGACCCAGCTGGTCCTCCGGTCCTGGTTCTGGGTGCGGGCCGCAGCGGAACCGCGGTGGCCACCTTCCTGGCGGGGCAGGGGTTTGGAGTCACCATCTCGGATGTCAGCCCCCTGTCCGAGGGAGAGATGTCTCTGCCAGATGGGGTGAAGCTGATCGTGGGCGACCAGACGGAAACCTTGCTGGAGAATTGCCAGGCGGTCTTTGTCAGCCCGGGCGTTCGCTGGGACATTCCCATGCTGGAGACCGCCCGGCTCCGGGGCTTGATGGTTTCGAGCGAAATGGACCTTTTCTTCCGGCTCTGCCCCGCTCCCATAGTGGGAATCACGGGAACCAATGGAAAGACCACGACCACCGCCCTGGTCGGTCAGGTCCTGGATCAGACAGGAAGGCCGGTGATGGTGGGAGGAAACATTGGCGAGACGGTTCTCGATCGTCTGGCGGAAGTGACCGAGGACCACTTGGTAGTGCTCGAACTCTCCAGCTTCCAATTGGAGTCGATCAGTCAACCGAATATGGCCGTGGCGGCGGTTCTCAATCTCACCCCCGATCACCTTGACAGGCATGGTTCCATGAGTCGCTACATCGATGCCAAGGCCAGGGCGGTCGAGTTCCTAGCTGGAGACGGCCATGCCGTCCTCAATGGCCTGGATGAGAATTGCCGGGGACTGGCGATGCGGACCCACGCCAACGTGGTGTGGTTCGACCAGCATCAACCGCTACCTCCTGTCACCATTCCTGGCCGTCACAATCTACTCAACGCCTTGGCTGCGGCAAGCATCGGGCGGATCCTGGGCCTCGATGACCAGCGAATCGCCAGCTCGATTGCGGCATTCAAGGGCGTGGAGCATCGACTTGAGCTGGTTGGTAATTGGGGAGGAGTGGCCTGGTACAACGACTCCAAAGCCACCAATCCCGAAGCTGGCGAAGTCGCACTCCAGGCCTTTCCTGACCGGCCCCTGATCTTGATCGCGGGGGGGCAGGGTCAATTCGATCTCCGGCGATGGGCGACTGTGGTTCAGGCTCGCGCGCAGGCCGTGATCCTGATCGGCAGCGATCCGACGGCCCTGGCGGACAGCTTATCGGGTCACCCCGACGTGAGAGTCGCCGGAACCTTGGATATGGCCGTGGAAGCTGCCGGCGCCATTGCCCGAGCCGGAAATGTGGTGCTGTTCAGTCCGGCATTCAAGAGCTTTGATCAGTTCGCCAACTTCGAGGCTCGTGGGCGAGCGTTCAAATCGTTGGTTCTGGAACGGGGGGGCACTCGATGAGCGCACATTCAACCAATCAGCGGGCCGGATCGCCAGCGATCGTGGTCAGGCCGGTGGACCGCTCCCTGGTGGTCATTACCCTCTGCCTGATCACAGCCGGCCTGATCATGGTCCTCAGCTCAAGCCAGGCCCTGGCCTATGTCTATTACAACTCCGCTCTGTACTTCTTCGAGCGTCAGGCCGTTGGCATGGCGCTCGGTGTGATTGCGATGGTGGTCATCTGTCGAATGGATCTGACCCGCCTACGGTCCTGGGCGCGGCCGGTTGCAGCCGCGTTGATGCTGTTCAGCCTGTTGGTCGCGGTTCCTCACCTCGGCATCAAGGTCAACGGTGCCCAGCGTTGGTTCGCGCTCGGACCCCTGGGCACCTTCCAGCCCTCGGAGTTCGCCAAACTTGGTTACAGCCTGTTCATGGCCGACTGGTTGGTGCGTCGCGGGGAGCGCCTGCGCAGCCTTGAGCAGGGATTTCTCCCATTCTTGGTGCTTGTCGCTCTCGGCATCGCGCCTCTCCTACTGCTTCAGCACGACCTCGGAACCACCCTCGTCATGTCGACCATCTTTGTGGCGGCATTTCTGGCCGCGGGGGGCCGATTCCTACATCTGGGGGTGCTGGCACTGCTGGTCATCGCGGCGCTCGCGGCCGTCACCGTTGTATCCCCCTATCGGATGGCTCGCTTCGCTTCCTTCAGGAACCCGTTGGCTGATCCCCTGGGCACTGGATTTCAATCCACCCAGGCCATCTACGCGCTCGGCTCGGGTGGCCCGCTGGGAGTCGGGCTGGGTCACTCGGTGGAGAAATTTCTCTGGCTACCCGAGGCGCATACCGACTTCATATTCGCCATCGTGGGAGAGGAGACCGGGCTATGGGGCACCACCGGTTTGTTGCTTCTCTTCCTGGCCTTCGCCATTCGAGGCTACCGGATCGCTCTCAAGTCGAGAGATCGATTCTGTATGGTGGCGGCAACCTCGATTACGACTTGGATCGTTTTCCAGGCGCTGCTCAACATGGGTGGCGTGAGCGACACACTCCCGATTGCGGGAGTCCCAATGCCCTTCGTCAGCTATGGAGGCACGGCGGTGGCATCGGTGCTGGCTGCGGTCGGCATCCTGCTCGCCATCTCGCGACGCACGGATGATCCCTCGTACACAACCAAGGAAACAATTGATGAGGCTTCTGATAGCGGGGGGCGGGACGGGCGGACACCTGTCACCCGCCCTCGCCGTCGCGCAGGCGCTACGAGCTGAGGGCCAGGCGGACTCAGTCCTGTTTGTGGGCCGCCGGGGTGGACCGGAGGAGTCTTCGGTACCAGGAGCGGGCTTCGAGCTGGAGACCCTTTACGTCCGAGGCTTCGATCGGGACGCCCTCTGGAAGAACATCGCCCTTCCCTTGGTTGTCCCCGCGGCCATTGTGAGGGCCCGGACGATCATCGAGCGATTCCTTCCGGATGTGGTGCTCGGAACTGGAGCCTATGTCATGTTGCCCACGGTCCTGGCCGCCCGCACAAAGGGCGTCCCATACGTCCTGGTTGCCGCCGAGGCGACTGGGCTCGCGACACGGATGCTCGCCTCACGGGCCGCCGCCGTTTGTGTCACTTTCCAGCAGACTCGGGCTCAGATCCCATCCGATCGGGTCGAAGTGACTGGGTTTCCGCTTCGAGAGGGGTTCCGTCCTGGCGCGCCCCGGGTCCCGGCCCGTCGGTTGTTGGTGATGGGCGGAAGTCAGGGGGCCCGGCGACTTAATCAGGCCGTGTGGGGCGGGCTGGAGGATCTCTGCAGGAGGTTCGAAACGGTCACCCACCTGACTGGGGCCCAGGGCCAAGAGGAGGGCCGAGCCCACCATCGACCCGGATACGAGCCAATCGCCTTCTCCGACCGGATGCCCGAGTTGATGGCGCGTGCCGATCTGGTGGTATGCCGGGCTGGGGTCGGCACCATCGCGGAATTGACCGCGGTAGGTTTGCCCGCCATTGTGGTCCCCGGCCAGTTCGGTGGAGCTCACCAGGTGGACAACGCTCAGCTTCTGGCATCCGCTGGGGTGGCGGAAGTGATCTCCGATGCTGGTCTCACGACCGCGACCCTGATCCGCGCGATCGATAGCCTGACCGATGACCGGCTCGCGGCCATGGCGGTCGCCTCCCGAGCTATGGGGAGACCTCATGCCGCGGCGTCCGTGCTCAAGGTGCTGCGTTCAGTGGCGGCCCGCCGATGAGCCGCATTCACCTGATCGGAATTGGAGGTAGCGGCGTATCGGGGCTGGCGCGAGTGCTGCTGGCTCGGGGGCACTCTGTTTCGGGCTGTGATGTGCGCTCATCGGCGACCACAGAGGAGCTGAGCGCAGAAGGGGCGACCATCAGCCTCGGCCACGACGGCGGCCATGTGGCTGGACAGGATCTGATCGTTTACTCGGGGGCGGTCAGGGGTGGTTCACCTGAGCTGGAAGCTGCTCGAAATGGCGGGGTCCGTGTCCTGACCCGAGCGGAAATGCTGGCCGAACTGATGGCCGATTCAACTGCGGTGGCGGTTGCAGGAACTCACGGCAAGACCACCGTCACCTACATGTTGGGCCACATTCTCACCGCAGCGGGATGGGATCCGACCGTGTTGGTCGGCGATGGAGCCAGTTCGCGTGCTGGGCGGAGTCGATGGTTGGTCGCCGAGGCCGACGAGTCGGACGGCACCTTGACCCTTCACCATCCGACCCATGCGCTGCTCACCAACCTGGAGATGGACCATGCAGACCACTTCGGCTCAGTGGTGGAGATCGAGGACCTGTTCCAGCGCTTTCTGGACGGGGTGGCCGAGGAGGGGATCGTGACTATTTGCGCTGACGATCCAGCCCTGGTGGCGCTTGGGATTCGGTCCCAGCGGGTGACCTATGGCTTTGCCTCAGAGTCCGACTACCGCTGCGAAGCGGAGGATGAGCGCGTGGGAACCCCGGGTGTTTCGTGGGCATTTAGCTTGGAAAAGAGAGGCCGTCTCCTCGGCAGCCTTGCCCTGCGCGTGCCGGGGCGCCACAACATTCAAAACGCGTGCGGAGCGGCAGCGATGGCGATGGAGCTGGGTGTCGACTTCGAACAAGTGAGGGGTGCCTTGGCCAGCTTTCCCGGGGCGCACCGCCGACTGGAGAAGCTGGGAGCTTGGGGTGGGATGACGCTCTATGAGGATTATGGCCACCACCCAACCGAGGTCCGGGCCACCCTGGAGGCGGCTCGCCACCTGTCGGCCGGCCAGCTCGTGGTTGTGTTTCAGCCCCACCGCTTTTCCCGGCTGGCGGCACTGATCGGCGATTTCGCCACCGCCTTCACCGGGGCGGACCGCACCCTGGTGACAGAGGTGTACCCCGCCGGCGAGGAGAATCTTTGGGGGGTGGGCGGGAGGGAGCTTGCTGATCGGATCCCAGGGGGGCGGTTCGCTCCTGGCCAGGCTGAGATTTTGGGTCAGCTCGAGTCGATGATCGATCCTCCTGGAGTGGTCCTGTTCATGGGAGCCGGTGACATCGGTAAGGTTGGGCGTGAGCTGGCGAACCGCGGCTAACCTGGCATGGTTGAATGCGCTTGCTGGTGTTCGGATCAAACATCCGCTGGCCTCTCATACGTCTTTCCACATCGGTGGTCCTGCCGACTTCCTGGTCGAAATCTCCGAGCCGGAGCCTCTGGCGACGCTGATTGCGGAATGTCGGGAGCGAGGTATTCCGTCGATGGTCATGGGGGCGGGCACCAATCTTCTGATCAGTGACGCTGGGGTGGAAGGCTTGGTGGTGCGTTGCCTTTGCCGATCCCATCTGGTCGAGGGTGAAATCATCGAAGCTGGGGCAGGGCTGAAGATGATGCGTCTCGCCCGGATGGCCGCCAATGCGGACCGGAGCGGCCTGGAGTTCGCGATCGGGATTCCCGGCACGGTGGGCGGCGCTGTCTACCAAAACGCGGGGTGCTGGGGGGTCGAGGTTGCCACTGTATTGGCGTGGGTGGACGGGTTCGGACCGGACGGGAATCCGGTCCGCTGGTTACCCCAGCAGTTGGAGCTGGGCTATCGGACCTCCGCTTTTCGCAATGGCTATCTCCGCGGCGGTCTGATCACTCGGGCCGGATTTCGAGTCCGGCCTGGCAACGGTCTCGAAGCTCGCCGAAGGATGGCTGAGCTGGTCGCTCAGAGGAACCAAACCCAGCCGATTCGAAGCCGGAGCTGTGGCAGCGTCTTTGTTAACCCGCCTGGCGATTCCGCCGGGCGGCTGATCGAAGCGGTCGGGCTCAAGGGTGCCCGTCGGGGAGGGGCGGAGGTTTCCTTCGAGCACGCTAACTTCATCCTCAATCGGGGCGGGGCGACCGCCGCGGATGTCCTCGATTTGATCGAGACGATCCAGAGTCAGGTCAGAACTCAGTTCGGGGTAGAACTCGAGACTGAGGTAGAACGGGTGGGAAAAGCCGGATGAAGGTAGTGGTCCTGGCAGGCGGCAAATCGGGGGAACGAGAGGTGTCCTTGAATTCAGGGGCACAGGTTAAGCGGGCCCTGGAGGCGGGATCTCACCAGGTCGACCAGGTCGACTTGGACGGGGAGACCTGGGATCTACTCCGCGATGGCGGTTATGACTGCGCCTTCATCGCCCTGCACGGTCGATTGGGTGAGGATGGCACGGTTCAGGGCATGCTCCAGGTCCTGGGGTTGCCATACACCGGGTCGGGAGTCCTGGCCAGCGCCCTCTGCATCGACAAAGTGAGGACCAATCGCATCCTCGGCCAGGCCTGGCTCTGCATTCCGGAGTATGAGGAGGTCGATCCGTTTAGAGTCAGCCACGAGCGCCTGGAAGGGCTGATTCGAGATCTGGGGTTGCCACTGGTGATCAAACCCGTTCGAGAAGGATCCACCATCGGCCTCACAATCGCCGGTGACATCGAACAGGCCGCATCCGGCCTGTTGGCGGCCGGAGCATGTGACCGCCGAGTCATGGTCCAGCAATTTGAGGCCGGGACTGAGATCACGGTCGGGGTTCTGGCAATTCCCGACCTCCAGGTCCTTCCCACCCTGGAAATCGTGAGTGAGAACGTCGTCTACGACTACGAAGCCAAATATACGGCTGGCCGTAGCCGCCACATTATTCCGGCCCGGATATCTCCCGCCGCGGAGAAGGCGGCGCGTTCTGCGGCCGAACGCGCCTTTGTCATCTTGGGCTGCGAGGGGATGGCTCGAGTCGACATGATTGTCGACTCGGAAGACCGGCCCTGGATCCTGGAGGTCAACACGGTTCCGGGGATGACTGAGCTCTCGCTCCTGCCAGATGCCGCGCGCGCGGCGGGCATCGAATTTGTGGAGTTGTGTGACCGTTTGGTTCAGCATGCAGTCGCGCTGGGGCCAAGATGATCCGGCCAATCCGGGCACGCTGAGGTGAAATCCAAACGGCCCCGCTCGCGTCTGCCAAAGCGTGATTGGCGCAGGACTCATCGGGGTACGGCGCCCCGCCAATGGGCTCCGTCGGCGAGACGCGCCAAGGCTCCATCACTCTCTCTGCGGGGCGTCCTGATCTTTACGCTGGTCGCTTTTGAGGTAGGGCTGGCAGTCTGGGTGGTGATCAATCCGCGGCTGGCGGTAGCGTCGCTGCAAGTTCAGGGTGCCAGCCATGTAACTCAAGCCGAGCTTCAGCGAGCGTCCGGATTGAGTCGCCATCAATCGATATTCCTCGTCGATGGCGGCGCGGTTGGTCGCAGGCTGGCGGCACTGCCCTGGATCAGAACCGCGCAGGTTCGGGTTCAGCTTCCTGACTCGGTCCAGGTCTCAGTGGAAGAATGGACTCCCGTGGCCACATATCAACCGATCGGAGTGAATACTCCAACCTACTATCTGAGCCCCCAGGGGGAGGCTCTCGGGGTCGCTCCGTCCACCGCGTCTCTGCTGGCGATTCGAGGTCCGGGTTGTCTGGGGCTCACTCCCGGGCGCTCGCCCATCGACTCTCGCACCTTGACGGCGCTGGTAAACATCCAACGCGGCTTTCCTGACCTGTTCAAGCAGGTCATCACCAGCTACCAAATCGGCTCAGACGGATCCGTCTTCTTCACCACCGCCCGGGGTTGGCAGGGTTCCCTCGGCAGAGTGATTACGCCAGAAGATATCGACGCCTTGACCAGCAAGCTGGCATCGCTCAAGTCCTACTCCGCCAAGCAGGACCTCAACGGCCTCAAGCCCGGTCAGATCCTTTACCTGGAAGATCCGCTGGCGGTTGCGGTAGGGCCGGTGCCGCAGGCAACACCGCCCAGTTCCTCTCCCCGGGCTAGCGCCTCGCCGACGATCGGATCGTCTCCCCAACCATCTCGGCCGGCATCGCCAAATCCGACCCCCAGTTCGGAGGCCCTGGTTCAATGCCTGTGATTGTTCTGGCCCTGCTCTGCGGTCTGGCTGGGGTCGCCCTGGGCATCTACTCTCCCGTCGTCATTCCCGAGACCTACGCTCGCTATACAGCGGTGGCTTTGCTGGCCGGCCTGGACTCCGTGTTCGGCGCATTTCGGGCCTACCTGAGCAGGAGTTACGAGCCTCGGGTTTTCCTCACCGGGCTGATCAGCAACATGGGCTTGGCCGCGGCGCTTACCTTCACCGGAGATAAGCTTGGGGTGGACCTTTCGATTGCCGCCATCGTGGCTTTCGGGGTCAGGATCTTCAACAACCTGGGGTCGATTCGTCGGCATTACCTTTAGAACCCGCCGGATAATGCCGGAGACCTCCCAATCCGTTAGTAAGCAACTAAAGGTCGCCCCTATAGGGGTAGCCAGGCACAACATATTGGGTTATCCTTCCTAGTCAAGGACGTCCATGGGTTGGTTGGTAGTGGTCAATTTCGAGCCCTATAATTTCCTTCAGGCCGCCCCGATCCACCGTTGTTGCCGTACAAAAGGAGCCCCAGCACACCCTTGACGAGGCGGACCCAGTTAACCGGACTTGACCTCGGCACCAGCAAGGTCGCCGTGGTCATCGCCGAGCTCGATGAGCACGGCCAGATCAACGTGATCGGAGCCGGTGAATCACCTGCCGAAGGTTTGCGCAAGGGAGTCGTCGTCAACATCGACAAGACGGTTCACGCAATTCAGTCGGCGGCACTGCGAGCCGAACAAATGGCGGGCCTCAAGATCGAGACCGTTGTCGTCTCCCTGGCGGGCTCTCATCTTGCTTCGCAGAACAGCCGCGGGGTGATTGCAGTATCCCGACCCGATCGAGAGATCTGGGACGAGGATGTCGCGCGCGCAACCGATGCGGCCAAGGCTGTGAGCATCGCGAGTGACCGGCAAGTGATCCATGTGATCCCGCGTTCATTTACCGTCGATGGGCAGGAAGGGGTTCGGGACGCCGTGGGCATGACCGGCCGCCGGTTGGAGGTTGAGAGTCACATCGTGACCGCCTCGACGACTTCGGTCCAGAATGTCATCAAATGCGTCCATCAGGCGGGCTTTGACGTCGACGATGTGGTCGCCCAGGGCTTGGCCTCGGCGGAGGGCGTCCTCTCTCAGAACGAGATCGACCTCGGCGTCTGCCTGATCGACATTGGCGCCGGGACCACCGACGTGGTCATCTTCAACGAAGGCAGCGAGTTGCACATGGGCGTGCTTCCGATCGGAGGCGGCCATGTCACCAATGACATCGCGATCGGGCTGCGGACCACCTTGGTCGAAGCAGAGGCGTTGAAGCTGAACTACGGGCACACGCTCCCCGAAGTCATAGATCAGGGGGAGAAGATCGAAGTACGGCAGGTTGGCGGCGATCGGATCCAAGCCATGCCTCGGCGCTATCTGGCTGAGATTATCGGGCCGCGGATGAGGGAGATCTTTCGGATGGCTCGAGTCGAGCTCCGCAAGAGTGGATATGACGGACTGCTTCCAGCGGGAGTCGTGGTCACTGGGGGTGGGGCTCGGATTATGGGGGTGACCGATTCAGCTCAGTCGGTGTTCGAAATGGGGGCTCGATTGGGACTCCCGACCGGGATAGGAGGTCTGGTTGACCGCGTGACTGGACCTTCCTACGCATCGTCGGTGGGCCTGGCCAAATGGGCGGGACGCCATCAACCAAGCGGAATCAGAGAACAAACCCGCCATCCGGCCCTGGCGGCGGGCACAGCCTATCAAAGGACAGTGCGGTGGCTCAGGGACTTTTTCTAAACAACTCCAAGGAGGACGGCGATATGGCACAGCGGATGCATGACGGCAAGGCGCGAATCAAGGTCGTGGGTTGCGGCGGCGGCGGTGGCAACGCGGTCAATCGAATGATCTCGTCAAGCCTCAAAGGCGTGGAGTTCATCGCTGTCAATACCGATCTCCAGGCTCTGGACCGATGCCAGGCCAATGTCAAGGTCAATATTGGGCGGAAGGTCACCCGTGGCCTCGGTTCTGGAGGAGATTGGACGGTTGGACGAGACGCGGCGGACGAGAGCCGAACCGAACTAACTGATCTGCTCAAGGAAAACGACATGGTCTTCATCACCGCCGGTATGGGTGGTGGGACGGGAACCGGCTCCGCGCCTGTCGTGGCGGAAGTAGCCAAGCAGCAGGGTGCCCTGACGGTCGGCGTTGTCACCCGGCCCTTCAGTTGGGAGGGCAAGATTCGAAACGACACCGCCGAGGAAGGCATCGGCCTCCTGCGGGACAAACTCGATGCGCTGATCGTGATCCCCAACGACCGGCTGGCCCAGGTGGTTGATCGCAAGACGACTCTGGAAGATGCCTTCCGGATCGCCGACGACGTCCTTCGTCAGGGAGTCCAGGGCATCGCCGATTTGATCGTCAATCCGGGCGTCATCAACCTCGACTTCGCGGATGTGAAGAAGATAATGTCCGACTCTGGAGAGGCCTTGATGGGGATCGGGTTTGGATCGGGCGACAATCGGGCCGAGGATGCCGCCAAGCAAGCCGTATCCAGCCCGTTGCTGGAGACATCGATCGATGGCGCTCGGGGAATCCTGTTTAACGTCACGGCCGGGCGAGATATTACCCTCCACGAAATTCAGGCGGCCGCCCAGATCGTCCGGGCTTCGGCTGACCCCAGCGCCGAAATCATCTTCGGGGTCGTCTCGGATGAGCGCATGCAGGGTGAGGTGAAGATCACCGTGATCGCGACCGGGTTCGGCGCCCGCAAGGCGGGGATCGGTACGACAAATGTGACCACGGCCCTGGCGCAGGGTAGCCACGAGTTCGCGCTTCCTTCATCCCGCAACGACATCGATGTTGACGAGGACATCAATATCCCGGCCTTCTTGCGCGATCGGCTCTGAGACCGGGGACTGGATGAGATGCCCATATTGCGGCCACCCAGACTTGAAGGTCGTGGACTCACGCGATTCTGAAATTGGAGAGGCCATTCGGCGCCGCCGGGAATGCTTGAATGACGAGTGTGGGCAACGCTTCACCACCTACGAACGCATCGAGGCAGTCCCCTTCTACGTCACCAAGAAAGACGGACGTCGAGAGGACTTCGACCCTCAGAAGTTGTTCGGCGGGCTCAAGAAGGCCACTGAGAAGCGTGATATCTCGCCCGAGAAGCTCCACCGAATTGTGGAGGAGATCGAGGCCGACCTGCGTCGGAGCGGCCGGGTTGAGATCCCCAGCCGAGAGATCGGTGAGATGGTAATGGATCGCCTTCGGGGCCTGGATGAAGTCGCGTACATCCGCTTCGCGTCGGTCTATCGCGAGTTCAAGGACCTGGAGCAGGTCAAAAGCGAAATCGAGCAGGTGCTTTCTCCAAAACGCTAGGTGTGAGGTCGAGGCCGAGTTCAGCGGCCATGGCTGTCGATGTCGGTCCGGCAGCGACGCCCTCCCCGACCCAACTGACACGTCGCGGTGCTCTGGCGGAAAGCATTGGGCTGACTTGGGACAGGGTCGCTGTAGCAGGAGCGGTTCACGGTTCTACAGTCGGGATGGTTACCAATCGGTTCGGCCTGATCGAGGGCTGTGATGGGCTCTTCACCGACCGGGTCGGCGTGGGACTATTCGCGGTTTACGCCGATTGCTACCCGATCGTCCTACGCGCGCCGGGTGCAGTGGGTCTGGCTCACGCCGGCTGGCGCGGAAGTCTGGCGGGGATTTCGATCCGCCTGGTCGAGGCCCTATCTGCCATGACCGGGACCGATCCAGGCGCCTTATCAGCGGAGATCGGCCCGGGAATCTGTCAAAAGTGTTACCAGGTCGGGCCGGAGTTCGCTGCAACCTTCCCAGCGGAGGCGCTTGCCGAGAGGGAGGGGGGGCTTTTCCTGGATCTGGCCCAAGCGAACGTTCTTCAGCTCCTGGGGGCGGGGCTGCGACCCGAGGAGATTACGGTTGATCCCCGCTGCACCTTTGAGTCCAGCGATCTGCCTTCTCACCGCCGAACAGGCGACGCCACTCGATTGGGGATTCTGGTGGCGGTCAAGCCGCGGGTGACGAGGATCAGGGCGCCATTCGAGTAATCTCGGGATCGGACCGATGGCACCAGTAGCGATTCTCCTGCACTACATAACCTGGGCCTTCTTCGTAGTGCTCATCGTCCGGATCGCCTTCTCCTATATCGGACCCAACTGGTCGAACCCCTTCTTCCGCATCTCGTACCAGCTGACCGAGCCAATCCTTCGCCCCATCCGCAATCTCTTACCTCAAGGCATGGGAATCGATTTCTCTCCGATGGTGGTGATGTTCGCCCTCTACTTGCTGCAGAACGTCATCGATGGCATGGTGCACTGATCAAACCGGATCTTTTTAAACCAGTCTCCGCCGAGGCTAACTTCCCGGCCTTGGAGCGTGAGGTGATCGAGCGCTGGAAGCGCGACGATACCTTCCAAGAGAGCCTGCGCCAGCGGGAAGGGTCCCACCGGTTTGTCTTCTATGAGGGTCCGCCAACCGCCAATGGGAAGCCGGGTACGCATCACGTCCTGCCCAGGGCATTCAAGGACCTTGTCGGCCGTTACCGAACCATGAAGGGCAGCTACGTCGAGCGAAAAGGAGGGTGGGATACCCACGGCCTCCCGGTCGAGCTCCAGGTGGAGCGTGAGCTTGGAATCTCGGGAAAACAGCAGATCGAGGAGTTCGGGATCGACAAGTTCAACCAGCTCTGCCGGGAAAGCGTGCAGCGCTATGTCGCCGACTGGGTCACATTCTCCGAGCGTATGGCGGCCTGGCAGGACTACGACAACGCCTATTGGACGTTAACTTCCGACTACATCCAATCGGTTTGGTGGGCCCTCAAGCAGATGTGGGATCGCGATCTGATCTCCAAAGGGTTCCGAGTCTCCCCGTACTGTCCCCGCTGCGCCACCCCGCTTTCCAACGCTGAGTTGCATCAGGGTTATCGGGACGACACGCCTGACCCCAGTGTCCACATCAAGTTCCGCCTTATCTCGGATCCATCCACCTGCCTGCTGGCCTGGACGACCACCCCCTGGACCCTGCCTGGCAATGTGGCCTTGGCCGTGGCGGAGAAGGTGGACTACGTCAAGGTGAGACACAACGACGACAACGTCATTCTGGCCGAGGCATGTTTGTCCGCCCTCGACGGTCCTTACGAAGTCCTTGAGCGG
This sequence comes from Candidatus Dormiibacterota bacterium, assembly GCA_035939985.1. GTDB lineage: Bacteria > Chloroflexota > Dormibacteria > Dormibacterales > Dormibacteraceae > DASZFH01. Next base: position 708 of record DASZFH010000071.1, on the reverse strand, counting down.
ATGCGAGGAGCGGATCTGGTTGATCTCGACTACCAGCCTCTCTACACCTACCTTCTGCCGACCGAACGGGCCTTCTTTGTGGTGGCTGGAGATTTCGTCTCCACCGAGGAGGGGACCGGTATCGTCCACACCGCGGCCGCATACGGTGCCGATGACCTCAGGCTCTGCCAGGAGAAAGGGATTCCTGTTCGACACACAGTTGATCTGCGAGGGAGGTTTCTGCCCGAGGTCGAGAAATTCGCGGGCATGGCGGTCAAGGAGGCCGATCCCCTGGTCATAGCTGATCTCGAGGAGCGAGGTCTGCTTTACAAGAGTGGAACCGTTCTGCACACCTACCCGTTCTGTTGGCGCTGTGAGACTCCGTTGATCTACTACGCGCTTGATACCTGGTTCATCAGGACGACCGCACGCAAGGACGAGCTTGTCACCAACAACCAGACCACCAACTGGGTGCCCGCACACATCCGTAACGGCCGGATGGGGGAGTGGCTGGGCAACAACGTCGATTGGGGTATCTCTCGGTCTCGGTATTGGGGGACGCCGCTGCCGTTCTGGGTCTGCGCGGACTGCGATCAAACAGTCTGCGTTGGTTCTGCCGAGGAGTTGGGACTTCCTGCCGAGGCGGATCTTCATCGTCCCCAGATCGACGGCGTCAACCTGACCTGTGCCGCATGTGGCGGAACCATGAAGCGAGTGGCTGAGGTCCTG
>DASZFH010000070.1:0-4359 GCA_035939985.1 Candidatus Dormiibacterota bacterium | reverse complement strand
TTGACCGATGGCCGACCGGACAACTGCGAACCGACCGCCATGACCACGGCCCCCAACCCCACGATCGCCAGATCCCCGGCTAAGGCTCCCGGGATTCTGGCCGGACCACTGATGGTGAGCGGCATCAGCAAAGCGGTGACGGCATCGGCAAGCGTGATCCAACCGATCAGCAACGCGATTCCAGGACCGGCTAGGCCCCGTTCCTCGACAATGGGAAAGGCGACGGCGGCCGAACTCCCCGCGAGCAGCACGGCCAGGAGGGGCCAATTGCCCAGATGCAGGGTCCCTGACAGGATCAATGCGAGTGGAATCCCCGCCACCAAGGTCGCTATCAAGGCCACACTGCCGCGCAGGATTCCACGACGAACGTCAGCCGAGGCGAGGTCAACCTCGGTTCCAGCCCCAAGCATCAACATCGCAAAACCGAGGGAGAAGAAGATCGGAAACGGCTGGAGGGTCGGGTCTAGAAGATGCCAACCCGTCTTTCCGACCACGGCCCCCGCAATCAGTTCCCCGACCAGTACTGGAGCCAGTGGACGGCGACCTCCAGCCAGGATTGGACCCAATAGGCCCGCTCCGACCAGCAACGCCAGTTGCCAGAACATCGTTCAGCCCAACTCCAATGGGGCAGGTCGATCCGAGTTCATGGGGGCCCTGAGTATCGCAGGGGCGACGCTGGTCAAGTCGAAATCCTGTGGCTATACTGCCCAGACGATGAGAAAACCGAATCGGGTCACCCTCACCCGTCGCCGGGTGATCGACTTTCTCCTCCGCTCCACCGCCGCCTGTAGCTGACCCGGGCGTCTGCCCAACCTTTCCTATTTGGAATAGGAATGTCTCGCCGCCGATTGTTTCGGCTGCTCAAAAAAACCAAAGGAGGTCTCGACCCCAAATGACAGAATCCGCTTCTTCTCTGCCCCTTTACGACCTCACCGCGCGCAAGGTCCATCAATGGGCGATGGTAGCGCTGGTTATCCTGGCCTTTTTGGCCGGCCAACCGGTGGCCGTGATCGCACTAACTCTGGCCGGACTGGTCATGGTTGGCGGGCGATTCTGGTGGCCCGCTGACATCTTCCGTCAGCTCACCTGGCGAGTCCTGGAGCCGGCCGGCATCCTGGCTCGCCGAGAAGCCCATGAGGATCACCAGACCCGACGCATTGCCCGCGTAATGGGCGGCGGGGTATGGATCCTTGCGGCCGCCCTGCTGGTGATGCACTTTTACCTGGCGGCTTGGGTCCTCGCCTTCGCCATCGGGATTATGGTCAGCCTCGACGCGGCGGCTGACTTTTGCGCCCTCTGCTTCTTGCTCGTTCTGGTGCGGAGGTAGACGGGATGGATCGGATCCTGATCTTGGTGACGGCGGGGTTGATGGTAGGACTGGCGGTGGCCGGCGGCCAAGCCATGGCTCGCCGTCGTTTCGCCCACCTCACCGCCTCTGGACCCTCCGTCCTATGGCGGGCCCTCGGCCAGAGGCCCGATGGTCGGCCAACCGTGGTGGTCTTCTCCACTCCGTCCTGTGGCGCATGCAAATCGGCTCAGAGGCCCGCCATCGCGGCATTGGAAGCGCTGTCCGAAGGTGGCATCCGAGTTATACCGGTCGACGCCGCCCGAGATCGTTCGATCGCCCGGGCATTCGGGATCCTCACGGTGCCGGCCACAGTTGTGTTGGACGCGCACGGCATGGTCTTAGCGGCCAACCACGGCTTTGCACCCCTGGGTCGGCTCGCCATCCAACTCGGCCTCGCCGGGGAACCGGTCGCCACAGCCTAGTACTGGCTCTGGTTAGGACTGGCGCCGCCCAAGTTCATCGGTTTGATCCTTTGCAGACGGTTTGATCTGGACAAGGCACTGAAACCCTCATCGCCGCGACTAGACTGACCGTTGGGTGTTGGCATGGTAGGCACTGAGACGGCCACATCGTTGGGGGCTCAGGAGGGAACCACCGTGGGGGTCTTCTTTGCCCAAGCCCGCCGTTTGGGGGAACAGCCCCTTTTCTATCAGCATCAGGGCACCAATTGGGATGGGCTGACCTGGAACCAGAGTCGTGAGCAGGTTCTGAAGATTGCCACCGCCCTTCTCAGGGCGGGGGTCGCTCCGGGCCAGCCGGTCATCTTGATGTCTTCGAACCGGCTCGAATGGTTGCTATGCGATCTGGCCATCCAGTCGTTGGGGGCGATCACGGTCCCTCTCTATCCCAACAGCACCCCCGCCACGGTTGCAGCCATCGTGGCCAACTGCGAAGCGGCGGTGGCAATCGTCGGCGACAGCGCCCTCGCGGCTCAACTGCCCGTAGGGGGCTCACTGGATCGCATCTTTCTGATGACAGCCGATGTCCGGAACTGGATTGATGGCCCACTGAGTGGTGCGGAAGCCGCTGATGTCGAATCTCTGGTCGCGGAGACAGGGCCAGACGATATTTGCACCATCATCTACACCTCCGGGACGACCGGCGAACCCAAAGGGGTGGTGCTCCTGCATCGCAATTTGACCGATCAAGCACGGGCCGGTTTAGCCTGCTTTTCGCTCGGGCCCGATGACGTAATTCTGTCCTTCCTCCCTTATGCACACGTCTTCGAACGGGTTTCGAGCATATTTGTTGGGATCACGGCCGGGTGCAGAATTTATATTGCCAGAGGTCCAGATCATCTCCTGGAAGATCTTCAGCAGGTACGCCCGACCGTCATGTGTGGCGTACCTCGGATCTACGAGAAGGTCCACTCCGGAGTCCAGGCCAGGGTGCGGACAAGTCCGGTCCACCGCCGTACGTTGTTCGCCTGGGCGTTGAGCCAAGGGACTCGCAAAAACCTGGCCGGCAGGGGCGGTCCCGCCTTCGAGCTGGCCAACCGATTGGTACTGGCCAAGTTACGCAAGACGCTGACCGGCGGCCGAATCAGGGTCATGATCAGCGGTGGAGCCCCGCTTGCACGAGAGGTGGAGGAGTTCTTCTGGGCGCTGGGAATACCTATTTTGCAGGGTTGGGGACTTACCGAAACCTCATCTGGCGCGACCACCAACCGTCTCGACCAACATCATTTCGGGTCCGTCGGCTGGGCTCTGGCCAGCACCGAGATCAGGATTGCGGAGGATGGTGAGATTTTGGTCCGCGGGCCGGGGGTCATGGCCGGGTACTACAAAGATCCGGAGTCGACCGCAAAAGCCCTCCAGGGCGGGTGGTTCCATACCGGCGATATCGGCACCCTTAATCTCGACGGCTGCCTTACTATCACCGACCGCAAGAAAGACCTGATAAAAACGACCGGCGGCAAGCTGGTGGCACCGCAACCCATCGAAGCCCAACTCCAGCAAGATCCGCTCATCGACCGGGTGGTGCTGGTCGGTGATGGTAGACACTATGTCGTCGCCCTGGTCGTCCCCAGCTGGGCGTACCTGAGTACTCGCGGGATGACCGGAAACCCGCTGAAATTGGTGCATGATCAGGATGTGATTGCCCTGGTTCAGGAACGGATCGATTCAGTCAACTCGGGACGCGCGAACTGGGAACAGATCAAGTATTTCCGCCTGATTGCCGACGATTTCTCAATCGAAGCCGGTGAGCTCACCCCCAAGATGTCGATCCGACGCCGTCAGATTCAAGAAAACCATCGTCAACTCATTGACGAGATGTATCGGTCTCGATCGGCATGAGCGGCAGACCGGTCGATCTGTCCTCGGTCCACCAGGCTCTGGACGGATTGCGCCGGCAACTGTGCATCTGCAACTCGGAGGGTGAATGCATAGGGTGCAAAGGGATCGCCATGGTTCGTGCGCAAATGGAGGCCGTTACCGCCGCCGCCAGCCAACCGGTTCTATTCCAAGTGGCACAGGAGGCGGCGATGAAAGATATGGGACATCGCTTCGAAGCGATGTCGCGCAAGTTGATGGATGATCCTCAGATCATGCGGGCCGCTGAATCCATGCAGGACCGCCTGATGTCGGACCCGGAGGCGCGCCGGTTGTTGGAGGAATTGATGGGACGGTTCAATCAGCCTCCCACCGATGAGTAGCACCAATGGACTTCTTTCGGCGCATTCGAGGGGGTTCTGGGCGGAAATCCGCCCCTGAGGACGCTGATCGGATCGCGACGCCAACTCCTGTTCCCGGCAACTGTTCGTCGTTCGGTTGCCTGCAGACGCCGGTTTTCGGCTGCGACTACCTTGATGCCACTGGAAGGCCCTGTGGGACCAAATGGTGTCGCGAGCACCTCGGCTCGGTCACGGCTCAAGGGACATTCTGCCGCCGCCACGACCTGGTCGCCCAGTCGCTGGCCCAGAGTTCGGGCTCCGTCATTGAGAATCAGCGGCCGAGTCGGGAAGACCGCCGGTTCAGCCTCGTGGTACTGCTTTTTCTAGAACTCAACCA
>DASZFH010000069.1:0-2330 GCA_035939985.1 Candidatus Dormiibacterota bacterium | reverse complement strand
GCATCACGATGAGGGGCAAGCTGCTGCCGGGACCATGTCCAGGTGGATAGGCCAGCGTGTAGCCCACCGAGCGACTGCGTGCTTTCGACAGGAAGGTGCCCGAGAGAGACGGCCCTGATGGGGACAAGGCGAGGGGCACAGCAGGCACAGAGCAGGCGCCCTCGAGTTGGTCGAGTGTCTGCTTACCGGGGAGCACCCCGTGTGAAACCAACTCGACCCCGGTGGCGCCGGCCACAACCGCGACCGCCGCACCACCGAGCCCCACTGTTAGAAATCGCCGCCGGCTCCACGTCTTGTGGTCCGGGATGGCCTCAGATGACATTCCCGAGCCTTGCATGCCGGGTCCCCGAGGATCGTGACCCAAGCAGCGGTTCTGAACCTCCAACCTCGGCCGCCCTGGTTCATAATGGTGGTATGACTCCTCCGTCCGGATGGATCAGTTACACACCGGGCGACAATTCGCACCTGACCGACGATCAACGAACTCTTGTCGAACAGCGAATCAAGGAGCGCAACGATCGTCGCGGTGCTCTCCTGGGGGTTGTCGAGGTTCGCGTGTACGAGCACGATGCCGAGCCTCAGGTCGGCTTTCCACCAGGATCGGAACTCGGCGTAGAGACCAGTCCGGAAGCGATCGCTTCGATCGTCAGCCGAGCCAGGGAGGAGCTGGCCCACTGGCGGTAGCTGCCGGGAGACGGGCCTCAGTCGTTGGACGACAACGTGGCGATGTCGGAGGGTCGAAGCAAGCACTTCCCGGGTTCGCCGGGCACATGCGAAGAAAGAAGTCCACCGTTGACACAGCTGGACCCCCCTGCGAACTGGTACCCCGACCCTGATAGAAGCGGAGGGCTGCGCTACTGGGACGGCGCAGGCTGGACCGGCCACAGATTGCCTCCGGCCATTCCTGGGTACGCCCCCTTCGATGCATGGGGGCGTCCGTCCTGGAAAGGCGCCCAAATCGGACGCCCGGCCACGGGGCCTGGCGCGCTCGCCGAGCCCGGCCATCGCCTTGCGGCCCGGTTGCTCGATGTGCTCGTGGTCTTGCCGGTATTCGTCCTGATGCTGGTCATCACCCTCCTGATCGCCGCTCCCCATTTCGGGCCGATATTCCCAACTGCGAGCACCGATCAATCCAACGGGGCAGTGCCTTTTCCCGGCATTTTCTGGATCTATCTGACTGTGTTCGCCACCGCACTCGGAACGGGCCTGGTGTTGCTGGCCTACGAGACAGTGGCCGTGGCCAAGTACGGGCAGACGCTCGGAATGGCGTGGCTGCACATCCGACCGGTCCGCATCAGCGGGGCGGCCCTCAGCTGGGGGAGATCGTTCGGACGGGCTGCGATCTACTGGCTCTCTTGGTTTGTGGGATGGATCGGGCTTCTCGACCCGTTGTGGTGCCTGTGGGATGACAGGCGCCAGTGCCTCCACGACAAGGTTGTGGACTCCATCGTCATCAACGACCTGGTGTCCGGGACCGGACCGAGTGAAGCTTCTGATCCCGCATAGGTTGTCAATGACCCTGGCCAGGCGATCGGCTCCGACAACCGCTGCCTCCAGGATCGCTCGGACAGAGCTGCCGGCCCAGCATCACCTCGTCGGGGAACCCCTTGTCCACGCATCAAGGCCAGCGGTCTAGACGGTCTCCATACCGAAACGGGCCATGAGCGCCCGTTCCTCCTCGGCGGAGGGTGGGTCGCCGCGGTTCCAAAGGTCATGCAGGTTGGCGAAGTACGCGTCCATGGCGGGGGCGTGGATGACGAGGAGGCGAGCCTCTTCCTCGCCGGCGTTGCCGAAGGTATGTGCCGTGCCCCGAGGCACCAGAACGAACCCCTCCGCTGCAACGACCAGCTCCTCTCCCTCGATGATGACGGACACCCGGCCGTCCAGAACGAAGTACGCCTCCGAACAATTGGTGTGACGGTGTGGCGGAGGCCGGCGCCCTCCAGGAGGCAGCGTGCGCTCCATCAAAGACAGATCGCCATCGTCCAATTCAGCCAGCGCTTTGAACATCATCACACTGCCGCGAGCGGTGTACTTCTTCTGCGCCTCCCCACGTCCAATGACCCGTGGTCCCATGGACCAACCTCCACTCATTGAAACCGACTGCTCACCCTACAGAACCGCCACAACCACGCGCTGACCGGTGACGTGGACCCCATGCCACACGCGGCGTCACAGAGAAATCCCAAGGCGATCAGCCCACCACCGGCAGTACGAGAGAGCAACTGGGCCGGAACGCTGGGTAGTCGGGACCGAGAGCATTCATGACGTCCTGGAGGGCGATGGGGTCGTAGAGGATACCCAAATGTTCGGTGAAGTCGGTCGAACAT
>DASZFH010000068.1:0-11175 GCA_035939985.1 Candidatus Dormiibacterota bacterium | reverse complement strand
CATTTCACCGTGCGCTGGAACCACGTCGAGACATGAGGGCGGAGGTCATCAGAATTCCGACTGGCGGCCCGGCCGATATCAGCGGACTGACGAAGCTGGCAGACCTGGGGATCGATCCGGCGAAGGTCAGGGCGGTAATCGGAAAGACCGAGGGGAATGGCTGCGTCAACGATTTCAGTCGTGATCTGGCCGCCCGAGCCTGGACCGAAGCCGTTGGCGGTGAGGTACTGACGGTGATGTCGGGTGGGACCGAGGGCGTACTCAGTCCTCATGTAACCCTGCTGGTCAATTGCGATGACGATCCCGGGGCCCCGGTAGGGGCACTGGCAATCGGAGTCAACCAGTCACGGGTAATCGAACCCGAGCATCTGGGCCGGCGAGCCCAGGTCGAGGCGGTGCGCGATTCTGTCATCGACGCGTGTCAAGCTGCGCTGATTCCGCTCGAAGAGGTGGAGCTGGCGTTGGTCAAATGTCCGCTGCTGACGACGGGCGACACCTACGGGTCGATGGGGCGGAGTCGAGCAGCCTCGGCTCTCGGGATTGGGCTGGCCTTGGGGGAGATCCGGGACGATCAGATCGAGGCAGCGCTAGCCGGGAATTTCGAGATCTGGTCCTCGGTTGCCTCCGCCAGCTCGGGAATTGAGGTGAACTCCTGCCACGTGGTCATCCTCGGGCACTCGGCCCACGCGCGCGGGCGGTTGCGGGCATCGCACACGGTTATGAAAGACGCGATCGATGCAGAGTCGGTCATGAAGGTCCTTGCCGATATTCGGGAGCGGGGCGGGGAGATCGTGCAGGTCTTTGCCAAGGCTGAGCCCGACCCAACCGGATCGATCAGGGGACGCCGACACACCATGCTGACCGACTCCGACCTTGCCCCCACCCGGCATGCACGGGCCGCAGTGGCGGGACTTCTGGCCGGACTTGTGGGGGAAACGGCAATCTACGTTTCAGGTGGGGCCGAACACCAGGGCCCACCGGGGGGTGGGCCAGTGACGATTGTTTGGAGGTTGCCAAGTTAGAGGGGATTCCCCTCTCCGGTGCGCAGGGGGAGAGGTTAGGCCATCATGGAGGCGCGTTCGCGGGAGAGTTCCCAGCGTGGCATCTCACCCCTCAGGTAGCGATTCAGCTCTTCGAGCATGGCGCTACCCAGGATTCGACGTTCCCGGCCGATGGCACCAGCGATGTGTGGAGTCAAAACCACGTTGGGGAGGGTACGCAAGGGGGAATCGAGCGCCGGAGGGTCGGGGTCAGTCACATCGAGGACCGCCTGGATGTCTGGGCGACGGGTCAGAACGTCGATCATTTCGTTCTCGCGAACGATTGCCCCGCGGGCCGTGTTGATGAAGGTCGAACCGGGCTTCATCAACTCGAAATGCCGGCCCGTAACCATCCCCCGAGTTGAATCGAGGAGCGGGCTGTGCAGCGACACCACGTCCGAGACTCGAAATACCTCGTCCATACTCATGAACTTGACCGCCAGCTCGCGCGCCAGCTCGCTCGATGGCTTATGGTGCTGGGCCACGACCTTGACCTGAAATCCCCGGAGGCGCCAGCGCAATGCCCGGGCGATGGTGGTCATCCCAACTAATCCGACGGTGCTGTCATTGATCCCCGGCACCGAACTACGGGCTGGCGGTGGCTCCCCTGCCCGCATCGCGTCGGAGGCGGACCAGCCTCGCTTGAGCGACCAGAGAATGGCGGCCAGGGTGAAATCAGCCACCGGGACAGCATTGGCCCAGACTCCGGTGAAAAGCCGAATGCCACGATCCCACATGGCCTCAGTCACGAAGGGACGAACTGTACCCGCTCCGTAGAAGACAGCCTCCAGACGCGGAGCATGGGCAAGGAGGTTGGCATCCAGCCGGGGCAGAGTCCAGGTCCCCAGGATGATCTGGGCGTCAGCCAGCTGGGAGGGGTTCACTTCTACTGATTCGGGTGTCCGGGGCGGCCCCAATACCTCAACAAGGCGACTGATCCCCCGTCGGATATCGGCCGGGTACACCTCCTCGATGGCCTCCAGACCGCCAACGTAGATCGCCCGCGGCTTCATGGCTGGGCCCCCGAGAGAACGTGGGCAGAGTAGCGCTCCTTGATCAGGCGCAGGCAGTCATCGCCCGGGATCGCCCATATATCAGGGTTGAAGAGTTCGACTTCGATTGGCCCGTCATAGCCGGCACCGTCGACCGCCTCCCGCAGCGAGCGCATATCCACCACTCCGTCACCGAGCATCCCGCGCCCGTTGAGCATGTCGGGGGTCGGCACCAACCAATCGGCCAGATGGAAGCCGGCGATTTTGGGACCGCAGGCCCGGATCTTCTCCACGACCGATGGATCCCACCAAACGTGATAGGTGTCAACTACGACGCCCGCCCGCGCCGGGGCCAGCCCCTGCGTCATGGCCAGGGCCTGGTCGAGGGTTACAACCACAGAGCGATCACCACAGTACATGGGGTGTAACGGTTCAATCCCGATTTTCACCCCCCGTTCCGCCCCATATTCGCAAAGTTCCACCACACAATCCGCGACATAATCTCGAGCCGCCACCAGATTCCTATTTGGCGCTGGACCGCAGACCAAGACCAGGACGAGGGCACCCAACTCCGCAGCCTGATCAACCGCAAGACGATTGTCGTCCATGTTGGCTCGCCGGGTGACAGCATCGGCGGCTCCGAACCAGCCTCCCCGACAGAGGCCCGACACTCGCAGGCCCGCATCGCGAATAGCCCTGGCCCCGGACGTCGTCCCAACCTCGGCCAGTCGATCACGCCAGACGCCGATCCAACCGATACCCGCCCGAGCGCAGCCTTCGGCCGCCTGAGGCAAGGTCCAGCTGGGAATCGTGGCTTGGTTCAGGCTGAGGCGGTCCAGTGCCCTATCCCGCTAGTCCAAACTTAGCTCAGGGACGTCCACCCAGCGGCGCTCGCGCCATGATGTGACTCCCAGGTCGGCCAACTGGACGGCTTTGGCGGCCTCATCCAAATTCCAACTAAACGCGTCCCCGCAGACAACGTGCTTGAGGAAAAGTTCCCATTGTGCTCGGAAGGCATTGACCTGGGGCCCAACCGGCGGAACCTCTTGCCAGCCGGCCCAAAGGTCGGTGGCCAGGTCGAGGTCCGGATTCCAGGTCGCACGGGGCGTCTGGGATCGTGTTTGAACCAGGCATTTGCGCAGGCCCACGGTGGCCGAACCTTCCGTACCGTCCACCTGGAGCACGAAGAGATCATCGCGACGAACCCGCACCGTCCAGGCCGAGTTCATCTGGATGATGACGCCGGTTTCAGTCTCGAAAATCGCGTAGGCGGCATCGTCCGCCGTACATGGGTAGCGCAAGCCGGCTTCATCTACCCTCTCTGGGATATGTGTGGCACCCAGGCAGAGGACCGTCTTGACCGGGCCAAACAGGTTGTCCAAAAGGTACCGCCAGTGACAGAACATGTCGATGATGATGCCGCCCCCGTCCTGGGCCCGGTAGTTCCAGGAGGGACGCTGGGGAACTTGTCCGTCGAATCCCTCGAAAACCCAGTAGCCGAACTCGCCCCGAACTGACAGGATCCGACCGAAGAACCCATCGTCAATCAGCTTCTTGAGGGTTCGGAACCCGGGCAGCCAGAGCTTGTCCTGGACCACCCCGTGGCGAACCCCCGCCCTGGAGGCGAGCCTGGCCAACTCAGCGGCGGTGGCAAGATCGGGGGCGGTCGGCTTCTCGCAGTAGATGTGCTTGCCGGCGGCGATCGCCTGCCGAACCGCCGACGCCCGCCGGTCGGTCGTCTGAGCGTCAAAGTAGACCGAATAGGCGGGATTCGCCAGGCAGGCGTCGAGATCGGTGCTCCAGTGATCGATGCCATGCGAAGCTGCCAGATCGGCGAGCTTGGCGGCGTCACGCCCGACCAGAATCGGATCCGGCCAGATGACGCGACCGCCATCGATCGGCACACCGCCGTCAGCCCGAATCGCGGCGATCGATCGAGCCAGGTGCTGGTTGCTGCCCATGCGACCAGTCACGCCATTCATAACGATGCCGACCCGCTCGCGAATCAGACCACCTGCCTGTTCTTGGCCACGCCGGTACTGTATCGAACGATCAGCTGAAGTGGAACTTGTTGAACCCTGAAATCGTCCCCATGCCTGGGGCCGATGGCCATTCGCAAGGCGCTGGCTCCCATTTCCCGCATCGGCACCCTGACGGTGGTCAGGGCCGGCATCAAGTCGCGGCTGATGGCGATGTCGTCGAAGCCGGCCAGCGAGATGTCTTCCGGAATCCGCAGCCCTCGACGGCGAATGGCGGCCAGCGCTCCAATTCCCATGGAATCACTGAAGGAGAAAATCGCGGTCAAATCCGGCAGCCGATCGAGCAGCGCATCGGTCGCTCGCTCCCCCCCGGTACGGGTGAAGTCACTCGGTTCGAGGGCGTTCTCCGCCAACTCGACCCCATGATCAAGTAAGCCTTGGCGAAACCCGGCCAGCCGGTCGCTGACTGTGGTGAGGCTCTTGGGACCGGTGATGACCCCCACCTGGCGATGGCCGAGACCAGCCAGGTGAACAGCCAGCGCTCGTCCGCCTCCGAAGTTGTCTGAAAGAACCGAATCCGCGGGAGCCCGATGCCTACCGATCAGCGCGGCTCGACCGCCAGCCGACTCATAGCCCTCGATCTGCGAGGCCAAGGCCCGCCCGAACTCGCGATCCTCGCGTCCGCTCCCGACCAGGACCAGCGCTTGAACGCGTTGCGCCCGGAAATGGGCGATACAAGCCAACTCGCGCCGAGGATCGCGGTAGGTACTGGCGACCAGGACAAGGCGCTCGGCCTCGCCGGCCACCTCCAGGATGCCACCCACGATCTCGGCGAAGTAGGGATCGGTGAGATCGTGGACAACCACTCCGACCGACGTGTCAAGGGATTGCGCGAGCGCGCGCGCGTGGGCTCCAGGCGTATACCCAAGAGCCTGGGCGGCACTCACCACCTGAGCTTGCAGATCCGGGGTTACGCGTCGAGCGCGGCTGAGAGTTCGAGAGGCGGTTGCCACAGATACGCCAGCGAGCCTGGCGACGTCGGCAATGGTCGGGGTCTTCAGGACTTCCTCCTTGGGCGGAACGCTGCGAGAGTATACCGAGATACGCCGATTTGAACGAACGATTTGGGGTCCTGGTGCCGATACAGAGTGTATTTAGACAAGGATCACGCTGGCGCAAAGGCAACGCCGTTGACCGGTAGATCTCGGGTATATCAGCGGGCGGTCATTGGGCCGCATGGCCGTGATCAGATTGACGTCTTATTACCTTGACCCTCCCGTTCGGGCTCTGCTATGCTCCCGGCCAAGGCTTGGTCCGGGAAGCGCTGCCGCCAGGGTGACGTTCCGGCCGAGTAAGAGCTCTCAGATCACAGTCACGGAGGGATATACCTATGGCCTCAACGAGGCAATCTTCTGTCAGCCGGCGCCTAACCGGCCTTTTCGCCGCGGGCGCAGCTTTGGCTCTTGGGGCCTGTTCGCCTGGGAGTCCGTCGCCAACACCGTCGAGTTCGGGTAGCGCCTCGCTCTGCGAGGCCCAAGGCGGCGCTTGTTCGCCGATCACCCTCACCATCCAGGACTTCTCCGTGGCACAGCGCCCGGTCTACGACGCGACCATCGCCGCTTACGAGAAGCTTTACCCCAACGTGACCGTCCGCTGGGACACCAACCCCAACCAGACCGCCTACTACTCTGGTCTGACCACCCAGTACTCACAGAACACGCTGGACGACATCTTCTTCTACAAGACTCAGACCGGTGACCCCACCGGCACGATGCAGCAACTGCAGCAGTTGGGATGGATCCAGCCGATGCAGCCCGCCGGTGACAGCACTGATATCGCCACCTTCGAAAACACTTGGAAAGCCGACGCTGGCGTTCAGCCCTCGTTCATCGACGGCATCAACATGCAGGGCGGCAAACCCTACAGCTTCCCCTTCACGGACACCAAGGCCTGGGGCCCTGGATACTTCTACTGGAACAAGGCCCTCTTCAAGAAGGCTGGCCTAGACCCCAACACCCCTCCGGCAACTTGGAGCGCACTGATGTCTGACTGTGCCACCATAAAGTCGAAGCTGAGCCTGCCCTGCTTCGCGATGCCGATGTCACCATCCAACCAGTTGCAGCGGCTCTGGTACGCGCTCTCCGGATCGACCCAGAGCGATCTCTTTTTCGACTACAAGACTGGAAGCTTCGATCTAAGTGAGCCTGGCATTCAAGAAGCCTTCACCCAGATCCAGACCATGTACAACGACGGCTACATCGTGCCGGGCTTGAACACCTTGGCCGCCAGCCGATCGCAGATGATCGCGGGACAGGCCGTCATGTACACCGACGGAGCCTGGATTCCCGGACAGGTCTTCGGACCGGCCGGATTCAACAACTACGGGGTGGCCGCAACCCCTGCACCGGACGCCGGGCGCACTGGCGCCCTCTCGCAGCTGCCAACCCAGAATGTCTACTGGGTCAACAGCAAGATTGCCACCACTCACGCTGAGGCGGCCTGGAAGTTCATCCAGTACATCACCCAGCCGGACGGCATCTTCGTCCAAACCTACCTCAAGGACAACTTTGGCACCTTGGCCTACGCCAACAACGCCAAGTACCTCGGGTCCAACCCCCAGCTCGCTACCGTCCTTAGCCTGGGCGAGACCAAGGGTTTCCGCGTCGCCAACCCTGTGCCTCTGCAGCAGTGCCCCGACCTGGCCCAGTCCCAGGCCTTCGCCAAGGCAACCAATGCCATCAGCACCACCGCTGAATGGGATGCGATCGCGACCGCTCTGACCTCCAAGTCGAGCCTGATGGCGGCCGCCACCAACATCGTCAATACCCGCAACAACATCCTCACCACGACCCTGGCCACAGAGGCCGGCGGAGCGACTCCCCTCAAGGTATCGATCAACTGCTACAAGTTCCCGACTTGGAACTACACCCAGGATTTCGATCAGAAGTACAGTCCTCCCAAGTAGACCTCCCAGGGAGACCGATCTCACATGAGTGACATAGCAATTACTGGGGCCGGCCGCGATGCGGCCGGCCCCCCGTCCGTTCCCACCGCTCCGGGACAAAGCCGAGGGACCCTGTGGTGGATCGCCCTTTTCCTGATTCCGTTCCTGATCATGTTCTTGGGCTTCACAATCTGGCCGCTGCTCGGCAGTGCCTGGTATTCGCTCTACGACTGGAACGGGAGCACAACCGCTCCGCTCGCGAACTCATTTGTGGGGTTGCAGAACTACACGACCATCGCTGGAGATCCCAACTTCCACCTCGCGGTTCAGAACACCCTGGTTTACTGCATCCTCGAAACGCTCATCAAGCTGCCCCTGACGCTGGGTCTCGCCATCCTGCTGACCCAACGCTGGCTTCGGTTCAAGAACTTCTTCCGGACGATGTTCTTCCTGCCTTTCATCCTCCCGGTGTCGACGGCCGGTCTGGTGTTTCAGTACATCCTGGACCCCACCAATGGAACCGTGGGAGCATTCCTCCACACGTTTTTCCGAGTTCCGCTGGGAACCTTCACTCCACTTTCCGACTCAATTGTCCTGCCCCCAATCCACCCGACCGGACTCCTGGTCATAGTTGCGGTCGGCGCTTGGCAGATTTTCGGCCAGTACATGTTGTATTGGATGGCTGCGCTTCAGGGCGTCCCAGAGGAACTCTATGAGGCGGCCTCCTTGGACGGAGCGGGCTGGTGGCGGCAGCTTCGCCATATCACCCTCCCAATGATCTGGCCGATCGGGGTGATCATCACCATCCTGGCCTTCGTCAATGCGCTGAAGGTCTTCGGTCAGGTCCTGGCGCTCACCAACGGTGGCCCTGGCCAAGCAACCAACGTGGTAGCCCTATACATTCTCCAGAACTCATTCCTGGCCAGCATTCCCAAGTTTGGCTATGCCTCTGCCGCCTCGGTTCTGTTCGCGATCCTGGCTTTCGTCTTCTTCGGAGGGCAGGCGTTTTTGGTCACCAGGGCCCAGCAGGTTAGGAAGGAGTACGGAATATGAGCGCGACCGTGGCCGTCAGACGGCGGACCCTGGCAACCAGGCGCAACTTCGTTGTCGTGCCGATCATGCTCTTCATCCTCTTCTTCTGGGTATATCCCTTCCTCTGGACGATTGCGACCTCGTTAAAATCGGCGCACTCGTTCAACTTTGGGGATCAGACCAGCCTGATCCCCTCACAATTCGATCTCAGCAACTTCAGCACCGCTTGGACTGGGGCCGGATTCAACATCTTCTTCTGGAACACCATCCTTTACACCGTGGCCTCGACCGTGATCGAACTGATCAAGTCGATGCTGTGTGGATATGTCCTGGCACGCTACGAGTTCCCGGGACGCAAGTTCCTCTACGGACTGGTGTTGGGAACCCTCTTCCTGCCTCTGACCTCAGTGATCATTCCCCAATATGAGCTGGTGGCTAAATTGGGACTCCTGGGTAGCCCCTTGAGCATCATTTTGGTGATGTCGGGAGCTGCCGGAGCGCTCTATGTACTCCTGTTCCACGGATTCTTCGCCAACCTGCCGCGAGACCTTTTCGATTCGGCCAACGTGGATGGAGCCGGTTTCTTCAGGACCTTCTGGCTGGTGGCTCCGCTGACCAAACCGGTGATCGCGGTCGTCGTGATCCTCTCTTTCGTAGAGGGCTGGAACCAATTCCAGATTCCACTGGTCTTGGCGGGGCAGTTGCCCAAACTCCAGAGCCTCCCGATCGGTTTGTACGAATATGTCAATCAACAGCTGCCACCTGCGACCGGGTTTGCGGCAGCCAATGTCATCGGGTTCATACCCATGCTGATCGTTTTCATCGCCTTTCAGGGCTTCTTCGTTCGAGGCCTAGCGGGCGCAGTCAAGGGGTAATCCAGGGCGCCCCGCCCCCGACTCGGGGGCGGGGCGCTTTCGAAGGGCCGCTCGGGCCCCAAAAAGCGGCAAGCACGACAGTTGGCCCATAATCTGTCGGTGCGATTTTCAACCAACGATCACGGGCGGGGGCCAAGCCTGCTTCTCCGGCCATGGACGAACCGGAGGTGGGTAGCTTGAGTCAGGAACCAGTGGTCGACCCGATTTTCGAAACCAAGAGTGACCCTCGGATTGTCGCCTTGGTCAATCGCCTGGAGAGCGAGGATGTCCTCGGACAGCTGTTGGAGCGCCGGGGAACCGCCGCCCAGTTGGCTACCGAGGGCGGAGATATCAAACTGGGCTGGCTGGACCAGCTTGCCTGGGTGGTCGAACACCCCAACTCGATTGCGACTGTTGAAGCGAGTGTTGCTGCCATCCGCGATCGAGGCATCAGACACCTGATCTGGGCCGGCATGGGTGGATCGGTCGCCTGTGTCCGGGTCCTCGAACAGATGGGGATCCTGAGCGGCACCCTGCGGGTTCACACCCTGGAAAGCACTGACCCGAGATCGCTCAATGCCGCCCTGGATAAGATCAGTGAGGGGACTTCAAACCTCAAGGAAGCCCTTGCGGCGACCGCGATGGTTGGGGTGGCGATGGGAATGACCTCGGAGGAGCCGATCACCCATCTGCAGTGGTTTGCCGATCTGCTCCACGAGTACGAGGTTCCCAGCCCGGCTGATCACATGCTCGTCCTCACCCTCGAGGGGTCCTACCTGGATAAGTTCGCAATTCGACATGGGGTCGAGCGCCGAGCAGTCCAACCCGACGGCGAGAGCCACACCCCCGGCCGGATGAGCGCGCCCTCGACCCATGTCTTCCTCTACCCCGCCGCCATCGCACTCGCTCCGGAGTACCGCCTGGGCGAAGTCGTCTTCAGATGCCAAGACTCGTATCGACTTCATCCCGGCCTGGACCGTGAGGCCCGTAACCATGTGCTCCGCGAAGATCCATTCGTCTCCATGTCCGCCTGGTTGGCGGGGCAGATGGTTGACGGGCGAAACAAGGTTGTGTTGCAACTGGCGCCGGAACTTGCCCCCATTGGACCATGGATCGAGCAGGGGATCGAGGAGAGCTTGGGCAAGGGCGGAGAAGGACTGTTGATCTTTCTAGACCAAGACTTGGAGGCCGCGCAGGGATGGAACCCCGACTTCGTGGTGTTGACCATCGGAGCGGGGGAAGATGCGGGAGTGGCGGCCCTCCGCGCCGCCGGGCACCCGACCGCCCATCTTCGGGTCTCACTCGGCGACGATGTGGTTGGGCGGCTGGCTACGGTCGCCCGCATGTTTGCTGGCTGGGATCTGAGCGTGGCTCTGATCGGGTACCTGTCTGGAATCGTCTTTGCCGGCCAGCCCGCGGTCGAGGGATACAAGAAGTACGCCCGCGACCTTCGGGACGCTGAGGGTGATCTCCCCTACCCCACCGCCTGCGCCAGCGACCCAACTGGGGTTCTCCAACTTGATTACCTCGATCTGGGCGAGTCATTGGGATCGGAATCGATGGCAAGGCAAGCCAGTGAACTGGGCGTGAACTTGGATCACGACCCTGCCGGGGTTCTTGCGATTGCGGCCAAGATCGGCCTCGAATCCGAGCGTCTGTCCTATCTCGATGTCACCCTCAATGCCACTCCCGATGGACCGCTCTGGGACCTGATCGCCGAAGCCGGGACTCATTTCGCCAATCACGTCCTCCGCCGCCCGGTCAAGATCCGCACTGGGCCGCGCGACTATCACTCCACGGAACAGAGCGAGGTGGATGGCCCGCCGGGCGTTCTCTCACTGAGGTTCCTCCTGAACGAATTGGAACCCATCCAAGCGGGGCGCTACACACCGCGCTTCTTGCACGCCCAGGCATTGGGGACCGCCCTGGCCATGAAGGACGCTGGAAGACCGGTCCTACTGGCCATGCTGCCCAACATCAGGGCCCTGGAGCCGGTAAAAGAGCTCTTCAGCCGGGCTGAGGCACTGCTACAGGGGACGGCTATCCCCAGCCATTAGGGCCCTCCTGGCAATAAGGTGGACACAGGCCGAATCGAGGTCAGCCGGTTAGGTTGTGCAATAGGTTCCCAGCTCCTTGGGCCTGTTGTCCAAACCAATTGCCTCCGTCTTTGAGCGCCTCCCGGCTGGCCTGATCGGGGTGGTGGGTGATCTCGCCCCAGTGGTCATAGGTCCAGGCCGCCGCAGTGGCGGCGACATAGCCGACCACCACTCCGGCTCCCACTGCCAACAGGAGTCCTCCGCCCGTGACCAGCACCCCGCCCGCCAGCGCATCGAC
>DASZFH010000067.1:0-5912 GCA_035939985.1 Candidatus Dormiibacterota bacterium | reverse complement strand
AAAAGTGTTCCCCCGCATTTTGAGGAGCAGACCAGCCACATGCCTTTCGAAAGTAGCCGAATCTCAACTATCCCCGTACCGGGCAATAGACTCCCCACTGTGCGCGGATTGCTTGTCTCGTTGTTCGTGGCTCCGAGTTTGGTCATTCTGGTCCTGTCCCTGCGCCCGGGTGGCCTGCGGGCACAGCTTGGGGAGGCCGGCCGGCGCCTTAAGTTGGCCCTGATCCTGGGTGGGATCTATCTCGCCGCTGACATTGGCGTTCGCTTGGTGTTGGGGTCGGGAGTCAGAACCGAGCAATTTGAGGTGGGCTTGGCAGTCGTCTTGGGCATCGTCTTCCTGATCCGGGCCCAGCCTCCTCGCGATACAGGCCTCTAGACCGGGATCTCCCCGTGCCAGCGCTCGACCCGGTCCCGGCCGCCGGCTTTGGCCCGGTAAAGCGCCCGATCGGCTGCCTCCAGCAGGACTGGAACCGGGACGTCCGAACTACTGGCGACCCCAGCGCTGATCGTGCACTTTATGTCCGGGTCCCGCAGATCCAGATCCCTGACTGCCTGTCGCAGCCTTTCGGCCAGAACCTCAGCCCCCGTGCCCGAGCTGTGCGGACAGATGACGGCGAACTCCTCCCCACCCGTTCGGGCCAGCATGTCGACATCCCTGACGCAGGACGATAGCCCTTGAGCGACCGCCCGCAAAATCGTATCCCCGGCAGCGTGGCCGTGGAGGTCGTTGATCCGTTTGAAGTGATCGATATCGATGACCACGATGGAGAGTGGAGCCTGATAGCGCTGGCTGCGGTCACATTCCATCTCCCAACGTGACTCAAACAAGCGGCGGTTGGCGATCCCCGTCAGAGCGTCGCTCACCGCGAGGTGTTCCAGTTGGCCGTTGAGCTTCTCCAATTCTGCGTTGAGCCGGTTCAATTCGATCTGTTGTTGATGCAGCCGGACGAGGTTGCGCACCCGGGCCTGGAGTTCGGGGGTGCTGAATGGCTTGTTGATGTAATCGACCGCGCCCAACTCCAGCCCTCGAAGCCGGGAAGCCTCATCTTGGACGGCTGAGACCATGACCACTGGGATGTCGACAATGGCGGGCAGCAACGCTTTGCGTTCGAGGACGTCGAACCCGCTCAAACCGGGCATCATGAGATCGAGGAGGACTATATCGGGCCCCCAATCCGCCATCAGGTCAAGGGCCGACTCCCCGTCTTCCACAGCTACCGCCTCATAACCAGCGGCCGCCAGTCTGCGAGTGAGCAGGTTGCGGTTGGGTGCCTCGTCATCGACGATCAGGACGCGACCCAGCTTGAGGGCTTGCGATTGGGCGATAGGCGGCTCGGTCGTCATCTGCTCTGAAGACATCCTGAACCGTCAAACGCCCAAACGTGCCAAAAGGTGGGCCGTGAACCCCATGGCCGGCTTGTTTTCTGGGAACATGGGGCCGTGAGTATCGGGCATCGCCAATGTCGCTGAGTACTGGCGTTTGGGTGGCGATTGGCGTGGCGCTGCTGATCGCCGAGGTTGCGACCCTGGCCGTGTTCGCCATCTTCATCGCTGTCGGTGCGGCGGCCGCTGCTCTGGGTTCGGCGTTGGGCTTGCCCTGGCCCGGCCAATTGGTGGTGTTCGCCGGCGTGACCGTGATTGGGATAGTGCTGGCCCGGCCGCCGATCATGGCCCATTTGGTTTCCCGATCCCGGCCGGAGGTGATGTCGGGCCTCGCCGGTATGGTTGGGGAGGTGGGGGAGGTGGCCGATGCCGTCGCCGGTCACGATCTGATCGGGCATCTTCACCTCGGCGGCGAGAACTGGCTGTCGGTGAGCGCGGATGGAACCGTGATCGAGGCGGGCGCGAAGGCCCGGATCGTGGGGGTCGACCGAACCCGTCTCGTGTTGGAGCGGGTCAGTGGGCCGGCCCCCCCGACCGCCGGCCCCTAACGCGAATACACAAGTAGGAGAGAACATGGACTCGACCGCGGTCGTAAATATCGTTCTGCTGTTCATCGTCGTCCTGGTCCTTTTCATCGCCATCCGGTCGGTGCGGGTGATCCAACAGGGATTCATTGGGGCAGTCAAGCGTTTGGGACAGTTTCACTCAGTTCGGAATCCCGGCATCACCTTTTTGATCCCGTTCATCGACAACATGATCCTTGTCGACATGCGGGCCACGCCCCGGACGGGGGACCGCCAGGATGTGATTACCCGAGACAACGTTTCGGTGCAGGTCAACGCCACCATCTTCAGCATGGTTGTCGACCCCAGGTTGGCCCTCTTCAGCGTCAGCAATTACTTCGTGGCTGTTGATCAATTGGCGCGCTCCTCCCTGCGGGCGGTCTTCGGGGAGCTGACCCTGGACGATGCTCTCAGTCAGCGCGAGCAGATCAACGCTCGCCTGCAGACGCGAATGGAGACCGAGACCGACCAATGGGGTGTCCGCATCAACCGAGTCGAAATCATCGACATCCTTCCTCCCCAGCAAATCCTGCAGGCGATGGCTTTGCAAAAGCAGGCGGACCAGGAGAAGCGTGCTGTGATCCTGCAGT
Source organism: Candidatus Dormiibacterota bacterium (assembly GCA_035939985.1). Lineage (GTDB taxonomy): Bacteria > Chloroflexota > Dormibacteria > Dormibacterales > Dormibacteraceae > DASZFH01. Next base: position 3,377 of record DASZFH010000067.1, on the reverse strand, counting down.
CGGAAGGGGCCCAGCAATCTCAGATCAACGTGGCTGAGGGTGCCAAGCAGGCGGCGATCAAGAACGCTGAAGGTGAGCGCCAGGCGGCGATCCTTCGTGCCGAGGGCGACAAGCAGGCGGCCATCTTGGAAGCCGAGGGCCGGGCTCAGGCGGTGACAACCGTCTATTCCGCGATCGCGGCAGCCAATCCCACCACGGCCTTGATCTCGATCCTGCAGCTGGACACCCTCTCCAAGTTTGCCGAGAGCCCCAACGCCAAACTGGTGGTTCCGGTTGAGACGGCTGGTTTGTTGGGTGCGGCCCAAGCCCTACGGTCGATGATCATGCCGGAAGGCTCGCCCTCCTAGCGTCTGGGAATCTGGGTGATCGACAGCGTTATTGATCCACGCTGCTTGGAGCCATCGGCGAGTTGACGGTGGTGAGTCTTTGTACTTGGAACCTGGTGGCGGTTAAGGTTTGGTGGCGATGTCCTCGTGGGGTAACTCAACACGGATGAAGACCTATTCACTGCCGGAGGCAATCGCCGTGCTGCCGCAGGTCCGTACCCTCCTGGCTCAGGTGGTCGAAATCGCGAACACCCTCCCCGATCTCGAGGACGAGGCCCATATCGCCGACTATGAGGCGGCCCGATCCGGTGCGTCAGGCGATCTGGTGGCGCGCCGCGCCCAAAATCGAAATGCGCTCAGGGCGACCCAAATTGAGCTGGTCGATGTGCTGGAGGCGCTGGCCGCAATGGGCATCCAGGTCAAAGATGCCCGTACCGGTCTGGTTGACTTCCTCTCCTACCGAGACGGTGAGCTAGTTGAGCTTTGCTGGAAACTGGGTGAGGCTGGAATCGGCCATTGGCACCCCATCGGCGAGGGCTTCTCCGGTCGGCGTCCTCTCTAGGAGCCGCGCTCCGGCCACTCAAGCGCTCGGTTGCCAGACCTCGATGGTTAGCTCGGACATTGGGATCGTGTACATCTGAAACCCCAGCAGGTCGGAGGGCCTGGTTCCTTTCAGCCCCGGCCGAGGAGTCTCTAACCGACTCGCGCTGGGTCCAGGACTCTTTGATGGGCCACCCAGGATTGGGGGTCGAGGTCCCAATCATGTCCGGAATCATCAACAGTCCCAAGCGCGCTCCCAACCTGGTCCCATCGTCGCTGATCTTCAAGGAGAAGTTTCAGGGCGGAAGTGACAAACGCGCTCCGTCGTCGGCGTCCGACCCGTTCGTCCAGCTCCTTGATCAGATCGTCATCCAGGCTTATCTGCAAACGCATGTCCAGAGGTTAGCTCACGCCCGTTCGGTGGAACGGGGGTTAAGCAGGGGGGCCCACTCGGCTCGGCCGATCGCTCAGCGCACGGTGGGCCGCCTCGACCAACCCGTCAGCGTCGAGTCCATGGCGGCTCAAAATCGAATCCTGTTTGCCCTGGGGAAGGAAAGAGTCCGGCAAGGCCATCATGGTGACCTTGCCCGCCAGGCCATCCTCGCTCAGGTGTTCCATCACGGCGGCGCCGAAGCCGCCACTGCGAACGTTGTCCTCAACGGTGATCAGGTGGTCATATCGAGATGCCCAATCGGAGCGCAGCCGTACGTCGATCGGCTTCAACCAGCGAGCGTTGATCACCCCGCACTTGAAGCCCTGTTGAGCCAAACGCTTGGATGCCTCGATCGCGACTTCGACCATCCGACCGATGGCGAGGAAGGCCAACCCCTCGCCTTTGACCACCTCTTCCCAGCGTCCGACGGGCAGCGGTTCAACCGGGAGGTCGGGGGTCGCCGAAACGGCTCCCTTGGGAAATCGAATCGCGACCGGGCCGTCCATGGTGAGCGCGGTTTCGAGCAGCGCGCACAGCTCGGTGGCGTCGGCAGGGGCGGCGATCGAGAGATTGGGAATGGTTCGCAAGAAGGAGAGGTCGAAGACCCCGTGGTGGGAGGGGCCGTCCGGTCCCGTGACGCCGGCGCGGTCGAGGATGAATACAACTGGAAGTTTATGCAGGGCGACATCGAACATGGTCTGGTCGAAGGCGCGCTGCAGAAATGTGGAATAGATACAGACCACTGGTCGCGCCCCTGTCATGGCCAGCCCGGCCGCGAAGGTGACGGCGTGCTGTTCACAGATTCCGACATCGAAGAAGCGTTCGGGGAACTCTTTGGCAAACCCCAGTAAGCCCGTCGAAGAGGCCATCGCCGCCGTGATGGCATGTATCTCCGGCCGCCGGACCGCGGCCGCCAGGAGTGCCTCTCCGAATACGTCGGTGTAGGTGAGCTCGGTCTGGCGTGGCTGTCCGGTCAATGGGTCGAAGGCGCCGACGCCGTGCATCTTGTCGATCTCTTCCTCAATGGCAGGCTCGTAGCCATGGCCCTTTTGGGTGACGACATGAACCACCGTTGGGTGGCTGAGCTGCCGAGCCCGGCCCAGCACCTCTTCTAGAGCCGCGACGTCATGACCATCAACCGGACCGGCGTATTTGAGTTCCAGGCTGTCGAAGATTGTCGACCGTTGAACCAACTGCTTGAGGCTGTCTTTCATTCGTCGTGCGGCTGGAGCCACAGTCCCTCCAACCATGGGCAGCTCTCGGAGCCGAGTCGCCACCTCCTCCTTGAATCGTTCGTATCGAGGATCGACCCGGAGCTGGTTGAGGTGGCGGGCGAGGCCCCCAACGGTGGGGCCGTAGGAGCGTCCATTGTCGTTGATGATCACGATCAAATTGGGCGGCTGGAGGTGGGCGATGTGGTTGAGGGCCTCGTAGGCCATTCCCCCCGTCAATGCCCCGTCCCCGATCACGGCGATTACCTGGCCTGGGGTGCCCTGCCGGAGCCTGGCCTCGGCCATCCCGAGCGCATAACTCAATGAGGTCGAGGCGTGGCTGTTCTCGATCAAGTCATGGGGGCTTTCGGCGCGGTTGGGGTATCCCGACATCCCACCCTCTTTGCGCAGATTGTCGAAACCACCCATCCGGCCGGTGACCAACTTATGGACGTAGGCCTGGTGGCCGGTATCCCACACGATCGCATCCGTCGGGCTGTCGAAGACTCGATGGAGGGCGATGGTCAGTTCAACCACTCCCAGGTTGGGAGACAAATGACCGCCCGTCTCGGAGATGTGAGCGACCAGGAAGTTGCGGATTTCGTCCGACAGCTGATCCAGTTGGTCCGGTCCGAGTCGGCGGAGATCGGCCGGCTCATGAATACGGTCTAGTAGGCCTTCCACCCGTGAACTCACAGTGAGTCTAACGGCCCCGGCGGGAAAAAGGTATGGCTGACCACTGCCAAGGCGGCGTTATCTCGTACCCTTCCTGAGATGACTTCACCTGTGCGCCCCGATGCATTCGTCGATGCCACGTGGGACGATATTCAACCCCATTACCTCGAACTTCGCGGCCGTGCGCTGGAC
>DASZFH010000066.1:0-1800 GCA_035939985.1 Candidatus Dormiibacterota bacterium | reverse complement strand
CCGCCTCCCCCAGGCGCCGCAAAGCCTCTGCCCTTGAGGCTCCCGGTGCGGCCTGGTCGGTTCCGGAAAATACCACGGGATGACCAAGGACCAAACGCCGGACATCGGTCTCCGTGCTAGCATCAGCCTCGGTCTTGAGCCTCCTGATTACCACCGCGACCAGGTCGGCGACGGAAAAGTCGGTGGCCCAGGAATTGGTACCGGCGAAGCCGATACGAGCCAGATCGTGCTTGACCCCAGCCAGCAGTCGAGCATCATTGCAACCGCCTCCTCTGCGGTATTGGCGGCATTCGGTATCCGCTCCATACGGCGCCAAGGAACATTCGTTGCAGCCGGTACGCTGGTGACCGCTCTCCAGAAACAGGCGGGCGGCTTCTTCACCAGCCCCTTGGGAGCCACCCCGGTTTAGGTACACGAACGAGGGAAGGGTGAGCGCAGCCTGAGGTCCCAGTTCGACCAACTCCACTCGGTCGGGATAGGCGACCGCGATCGCGCTGTTGCTGGTTCCGAAATCGATACCGTAGGCAAGCGCCTGGGTGGCCAAGGGGGGCGAGGTCAGTTCGCCAGCCGGCGGGCCATCTCGCGTTTGGCATCCGCCTCGGCAATCGCTTGACGTTTGTCGTACTGCTTCTTGCCTCGACACAGGCCGACCTCGACTTTGGCCCGGTTGCGGGAGAAATAGACTCTCAGCGGAATCATGGTGTAGCCCTTCTGGCGCGCCTTTCCGATCAACTCAGCAATCTGTTTGGAGTGGAGCAGGAGTTTGCGAGTGCGTAGCGGCTCATGATTCATCACTGTGCCCGCGTCGTAGGGCGAGATATGTACGTTCTCCATCCACGCCTCGTTGTTACTGATCCGCACATAGCCGTCACGCAGGTTGCAGCGCCCCGCCCGCAGCGACTTGACCTCAGTGCCGGTCAGGACCAGCCCGGCCTCCATCTTCTCGTCGACGAAGTAATCGTGGTAGGCCTTCTTGTTCTGGGCGACATCCCGATCCGTGGCACGCTTTTCAGGCACTTGCGATCAGGCCCGATGCGTTCATTGGCCGCTTGCCGGGCACCTGCACCTCATTCAGCCGGTAAGCCCCGGAGCCGGTCGCAACGACCAGTCCCTCCCTATCACGGTGAATTACGGAACCCGGCTGACCAACTCCGGACTCTGGTGCTCCGCGCAGAATCTTGATCCGCCCTCCCGCCCACGGAATGGTGACCCCGGGCCAGGGCTGGAACGCTCGAACTCGGCGGTCGATGTCCATCGCCGACGCCGTCCATGACAGCTCCCCGTCGGTTCGAACCAATTTTGGCGCCAAGGTCGCCGCGCGGTGGTCCTGCTGCCGTGGCTTGATCGCGGATAGATTGGCAATCGTCTCGACCAGCAGCTCCGCCCCCAGAGGAGCGAGACGATTGCCAAGTTGAAATGCGTCCTCATCCGGCCCGATCTCGACGGCGCGCAGGCTGACGATGGGCCCGTGATCGAGCAACTCATCCATGGCCATGATGGTCACCCCAGTTTGCTGGTCGCCGGCCAAGATAGCGTGCGCGATCGGAGCGGCGCCACGGTGCCGAGGAAGTAACGAGCCGTGGACATTGAGGACACCCTGGGCAGGAATCTCCAAGATCGATGGCGGGATGATTTGGCCGTATGCCACCACCACAATCAGGTCGGGTGCCGTTTCCCGGATCTGAGCGACCACCTCCGCGGACCTGACCTTCTCGGGCTGGATGACCGTCAGGTCCAACTCCTCGGCGGCCACCTTGATCGCTGGAGGGGTCAGGCGCATCCGGTTGCCCAACCTGTCAG
>DASZFH010000065.1:0-4338 GCA_035939985.1 Candidatus Dormiibacterota bacterium | reverse complement strand
CCATCCCGGGCAAGGCCTACGGCTTCAAGAGCTTGAAGGCCGCCCAAGCACTCGGAGATTGGACTTCGCTGGAGAGCCGTAAGCTTCGAGCCCTCAGAGTCAATTTAGGGCCCGATCCGCTCGCTGGCTGGAAGGCTTTGGCGGATGGCGTGGAGCGAGCCTTCCGGTAGGGAGCAACTGGAGCCGGGTGGCGGGGCTCCAGAGCCGTGGCCCTACGGCTCCGAGTGGCTTCTTCTCCGGCTTATAACTCAGCAGCAAGAACGGTCAAGGAGACAAGAGCGATGGAGATGGGAATGGTTGGCCTGGGCAAGATGGGGGGAAATATGGTTACCCGCCTGCTCCGTAAGGGCCATCGACTGGTGACTTTCGATCGCTCTGTGGAGGCGGTCGCTGCAACCACAGCCGAGGGCGCGGCTGGGGCGACTAACCTACAAGAGTTCGTCGATCTTTTTCAGGAGCGTCCGCGCGTGATTTGGGTGATGCTGCCGCCAGGATCACCCACCTCCGACACAATCAGCGCCCTGGCCCAGATTTGCAGTCCGGGGGACATCGTGATAGACGGTGGAAATACCAATTGGAAGGTGGCCCTCAAGGATGTCGAGGTCCTTAAGGCGGCAGGCATGCACTACCTTGATTCAGGGACTTCGGGAGGCATCTGGGGGCTGGAGAACGGTTACTGTCTCATGGTTGGAGGACAGACTGCGACCTACCAACTCTGCCTACCACTGCTGAAGGACCTAGCTCCTCCAACTGGTGGCTTGGTCCATACGGGTCCAGAAGGCTCAGGACATTTTGTGAAGATGGTTCACAACGGAATCGAATACGGGATGATGCAGTCCTACGCCGAGGGTTTCGAGATCATGAAGCGGTCCAAGCTATTCCCAGAGATGGATCTGCAACAGATCGCCGAGGCCTGGCGAGAGGGCAGTGTGGTTCGCTCCTGGCTTCTTGACCTGATTTCGATCGGGCTCTCCGAGGACCCAAGCCTGGCCTCAATTCGGGGCTACGTCGAAGATACGGGCGAGGGGCGCTGGACGATCGAGGCCGCGATCGAAGAGGACGTTCCCGCTCCCGTCATCACTCAAGCGCTCTACGCACGCTTCCAGAGCCGCCAGGAGGACACCTTTGGGGACAAGATGCTGGCCATGATGCGCAAGCAGTTCGGAGGCCACGCGGTCAAGACCGAAACCGCCAAGTGACACTTTTGGCGAACCCACTTGCCCAAGGTATACAGGAATACCGGATCGCCGACCCCTGCACGATCGTGATATTTGGCGCCACCGGTGATCTCTCGGCTCGCAAGCTTCTACCGTCGCTATTTAACCTCGCCCGCCAACGGCTCTTCCCTCCAGGCACCTGCGTGGTCGGTGCTGCTTTGGACGATATCTCCGAGGAAGAGTTTAAGAATCGGGCGGCCGATTCCATCCGCCAGCACTCGCGGACACAGCCTGTCGATCCAGGACTGCTGGCGGACTTCCTTTCCGCCCTTCACTATCAACCGGTCAAGTTCGATGAGAGCTCGGGTTTCGAATCTCTGAAGTCGAAGCTGGATGAGCTGGACAGCCGACGCCAGACCGGAGGCAACCGCATCTTCTACTGCGCGGTGCCACCGCAGGCGTTCCCACTGCTGGTTGAGCAGATAGGGAAAACAGGTCTGGCCGAACAGGGTCAGGCTTACCGGCGGATCGTGTTCGAAAAACCGTTCGGAACAGACCTGCTGACCGCGCGAGAACTCACAGCCACCATCAATCGGGTCTTTCCAGAGCAGTCCGTGTTCCGGATTGACCACTATCTGGGCAAGGAAACAGTACAGAATATCGCCGCTTTCCGATTCGCAAATGTTCTCTTCGAGCCGGTGTGGAACAACCAGTATGTTGATTCGCTCCAGATCACAGTGGCCGAAGAGCTCGGTGTTGAGCTGCGGGGTGGCTATTACGATCACGCCGGAGCACTTCGTGACATTGTCCAGAATCACCTGCTTCAGGTCCTCGCCTTGGTCACGATGGAGCCTCCGGTCAGTTTCGACCAGGGATCGGTCCGAGATGAAAAGGTCAAGGTCCTAAGGTCGATCAGCCCGATCTCGGGGGACGCGGTGGCCGAGCGGACCGTCAGGGCCCAATATTCGGCCGGCTGGGTGCAGGGCCGCAAAGTGCCGGGATATCGTGAGGAGCAATTCGTCTCCCCCGATTCCACAACCGAGACCTATGTTGCTCTCAAACTGGGAATCGACAACTGGCGTTGGGCAGGCGTTCCGATCTTTGCCCGGACCGGCAAGCGCATGCCTAAGCGGATCACCGAGGTTCGAATCCAGTTCAAACGACCTCCCCACCTGACCTTCGGCATGGACTCCGTCCGCGAGGTGGAGCCGAACGCCATCGTGCTCCGCATTCAGCCCGAGGAAGGCATCTCGTTGGGGTTCGCGGCCAAGGTGCCGACGGCGGGTATCAGATTGCGCAGCGTCAACATGGACTTCCTCTACACCTCGTCCTTCTTGGTAGATACCCCCGACGCCTACGAGCGGTTGATTTTGGACTGCATGGTGGGAGATGCAACCTTGTTTACCCGCGCTGACGAGGTCGACGCGGCATGGACATTGATCGATCCGATCGAGGAGGCCTGGAGATCAGGGTCGCAGCCGGTGGTGTCTTACCCTTCTGGTTCTTGGGGGCCGACCGAGGCTGAGCAGCTCCTGGCTCGGGATGGGGGTCAGTGGCGGCGGTTGTGAGCCCCAGGACAGAGCGACAGAGCTGGACGAGTCACAACACCAGTATTCCGGAGGTGTTGGAGCAACTGGGCCGCTTGCAGGTTCAAACCCGCCCCGACAAAGAGGGCATGCCCGAACAACCTCATCCCCGCGGGATGGTCCTTAATCTGATTGTCGTCGCGCCCTCGCCTCAGGCGTCCCGCCGAGCGGTGGCGCTGATGGATTCCCTGGCCGGGCACCATCCCTTTCGCGGGGTAGTGCTCAGCCAGGGATCTGATCCCGGGTACCCAGGCATCGGAGCGGAGGTGGATGTTCATACCAGCGCCCTGCTGGATGCGGTCGGAGTTCTCTATGAACGGGTAAGCCTGTGGGGCATTGGCGGGGACTCTGAGCACCTCCTGAATATGGCGGACGCGCTCCTCATCGACGACCTGCCCACCTATGTCTGGTGGGTGGGCGACCCCCCGTTGCACGAGCCCTGGTTTCGAAAGGCAATTGCGAATTACCACTCATTGGTCGTGGATTCAGCCGACTTCATCCATCCGGGCCCCGGGACCACCGCCCTCTCCAGTCTGCTCGACGAGTTGGGCGATGGCTTGGGGGTGTCTGATATGCAGTGGATACGGCATCGCCATTGGCGGGAACTGCTGGCCCAGGTTTTCAATCCGCCCGATCGGCGAGGTTTGCTGGAGGGCATCGACAAGGTCGAGATCGCATACCGGCGGTTTAGTGATAGCGGACCCGTTCCGCTGCTCACGGGATGGCTCCAGTCACGTCTGGGGTGGGCTTTGGAACAGGCCTCAACCGATCCCAACGGAGCTATCGAGGTGCAGTACACCTCCGCCGCCGGTCGGCCGATCACCTTGATCCTGCGCCCGGTGCAAACGGAATCATTGCCCGAGCGGGATCTGGTCGCGCTTCGGGTCTCGACCGAGATCCCCGATCAGAAGCTCAAGCTTTCTGCTTGGCGAGCCCGGGAGGAATTGGGCCGAATCCACGTCCAGACGGTGACAGCCGGGGGGAAGGTGGACCAGCTCCGCTTGGTGGATCTCGCCGAAAGGGGCGAATTATTGCTGGGTTGCTTGATGAGCAGAGGCCGCGATCCGATCTATCGTCAGGCTCTCAAGTGTGCGGCCGAGTTGTTGGTAGCGGTTCGATGACGGTCTTCGAGGATGGCCCGGCAGTGGCCATGGCAGCAGCCGATCGGATCGCCGCAGCACTTTCGCTGGGGGCGAGAACGCTGGTGCTGGCGGGCGGAACCACTTTCGGAGTTTGCTACCAGATACTGGCACAGCGACCGATCGAATGGGGACGGGTGACGGTTCTGTTTGGGGACGAGCGCTGTGTGCCACCGGACCATCCGGACAGCAATTACTTGATGGCACGAGAGCGCCTCTTGGACCGAGTGATGCCGGCCACAATATATCGGATCCCGGCCGAGCTGGGCGCCGATCTTGCCGCGGCAGAATATGATGCCGTCGTGGCACATCTCCGACCCTTGGATCTGGTGTTGCTCGGGATGGGTCCGGACGGCCACACCGCTTCACTTTTTCCCGGCAACAATGCCCTCCATGCCGATGGTTGGGCGGTTGGTGTTCATGGCTCACCCAAGCCACCGGCGGATCGGGTGAGCC
>DASZFH010000064.1:0-7215 GCA_035939985.1 Candidatus Dormiibacterota bacterium | reverse complement strand
GCGGACGACTACCTGCCCAAGCCTTTCTCCCCGGCCGAGCTGGTGGAGCGGGTCCGAGCCATCCTCCGGCGCGTGGAAGGAGCGGCTCCGAGCCGGTTGGTACTGGGCGAGCTGACGATCGACCTGGAACGGCACCGGGTGGAGGAGGGGGGGCGCGCGGTCGAGCTTTCCCCGGCTGAATACCAGTTACTGGTCGCGGTGGTTCGGGCCCAAGGGCGGGTCCTGACCCGGGAACAGCTTCTGGACGAACTCCACGGCCTGGCGGAAGCGGAGGTTCTGGAGCGAGCGGTGGACGTGCACATGTCCCGCCTGCGGGCCAAGCTGGCGGACCCGGCTCGGACCTCGCGCTACATCGTGACGGTCCGTGGCTCGGGCTACCGGGCGGCCACGAGATGAATGGGTGGCTCCGACGCCGGCGTCTGGGGATGGCGCTGCGGATCGCGATCGCAGCCCTGGTCCCTGCCGCTGCTGTACTGCTGGTGACCGCCGGCGCCACCTGGTTGATGTCCCGCTCGCTCTTCGAGCAATTGATGAGGGAGCACGGTGCCACCGCCGCCGACTCCGCGGTGATGTTCCAGCAGACCGTCGGAATTGTCGCCTTGGGGGCGCTGGCGGTGGGAGGGGTGATCGCCGCCGCCGCCGCCTTCCTGCTCGCCAGGCACCTGGCCCACCCCATCCACGCCCTCCAGACGGCCGCCCGCCGGCTCGAGGCTGGCGACCTGAGCGCTCGGGTGGGTGCTCGGCCGTCGATCCCTGAACTGGCCACCCTGGCAGAGACACTCGATTCGATGGCCGCCGCTCTGGAGCGGCAGGAGCAGGTGCGGCGGGATTTCGTGGCGGGCGCTGCGCACGAGCTGCTCACCCCGCTCACCAACTTGGAGGGCTACCTGGAAGGGCTCCGCGACGGGGTCATCGCCGCTGACACAGCCACATTCGCCTCCCTCTTGGAGGAGGCTCAACGTCTGACCCGTCTCTCCGGCACGCTCCTCCAGCTGGCGGAGGTCGACACGTCCGCCGGCAGTGGCCCAGTTGAGCTGAACATGGCCGCAGCAATCGGGGGCGTTGTGGCGCTGATCGAGCCCGTGTTCGCTCGGCGGGGCCTGCGGGTGGAAGCCAAGGTGACGCCCGATCTGAACGCCTTGGGAATTCCAGACCATGTCGCTCAGGTGCTCTTCAACCTGCTTCAAAACGCCGGACGATACTCGGATCGGGACGGCGTGGTGCACATCGCGGCGATGGCCGAGGGCTCGGCCATCCGGGTCAGCGTGACCAACCCCGGCCGGGAGATCCCGCTCGAATCGGCCGTGCGAGTATTCGAGCGCTTCTACCGGTCCGACGCCTCACGCGATCGAGCCACGGGTGGGGCGGGGATCGGGCTGGCCCTAGTCAAGCAGCTGGTCGAGGCGGCGGGTGGGCGGGTCGGGGTGGACTCCGAGCCAGGCAGCACACGCTTCTGGTTCACCCTTCCGCGCTCACTGACCTGATCCTCATCGACCCCAGCACGCAGAGTGCCGGTCTGGTCGCGGAGAGCGGTTATGACGACGTTGGCCCAAAACTGGGTGCCATCCCGGCGAAGGCGCCATCCCTCGTCCTCGACGCGACCGACGTCGGCAGCTACAACCAGCTCCCAGTCCGGCTTGCCTGCGCGCACCTCCGCGGCCCGATAGAAGACCGAGAAATGCTGGCCGATGATCTCAGTCGCGGTATAGCCTTTGATCCGCGCCGCGCCGTCGTTCCAGGTCACCACGTGGCCCTTCGGATCGAGCATGAAGGTGGCGTAATCCTGGACGGTGCTGACAAGCAATTCGAGCATCTCCGCCGCCGACCCGGGGCGTTCCTCGAGGTCGGCCCGACGGCTGATGTCCCTGTTCATCTCAGATGATGGCGTCGGCGTTCTTCGGTGCCGTCAGGTCTCCTCTGTCGTGATCGCCGCCCCGACGTCCATGATTTTTCGTCCACCGCTGTTCAACTCCGATGGCTTTGCCCAAAGACCCGTCTCAGCGGAAGGTGACGAGGCTACCAACAACTACCAGCATCAGCAAACTCAAGCCGAGAGTCCAGGCGATCGACTCGATTGGCCCAAGGATGCGGGAGAGACGCTTTCGCCGGCACTGGGCCGCAGCTAAGGCCTCGAGCACGGGGAGGAGGCCCCTCCGGGGCGCCTCGGGTGTCGGCGAGATGCCGGGGGTCAGAAGGCCACGGCCGGCGGCGAACTGCGATCTAGTCTCCATCGCGCCATATCATACTATCTGAGTGCCATGCTGTCATATCAGAGCTGGGCGATCGGGCCTGGTAGACAGATTCGGTTAGGTCCTCGTTAGCCGATCGGGGCATCGGCGTCCAGGCGGTAAAGCCGGTTCCGGCCGACGGTCCGGGATTTGAGCAGGCCAAGCGCTTCGGATTCCGCCTTGAACCTTGCGGTTAACAGCCTGAAGGCGCGGATCCGGCGGTGCTCCCCGCCAGGCTGATTGTGTCTCCGCCTGAACTCGATTTGCCGGGCAGGTTGGTCACACCATCCCCCTCCCTCCCGGATCCTTGGGATTGTTGGGGGTCCAGACTTAGCTATGAGGGCCCGCAGTCTAGTTTGGCGTTGGACGGGCAGCCCTCAAGCCGGTTGGTTTCAGCCGACCCGGGTGTGGGGGGTTCGCTTGGTTGGCCCTGCGGTGTCGACAGCCGGGAGTGGCTCCACCACGTAGCGATCCCCAAGCCGCCCCTGGCGGTTGAATAGGTGGCGAATCTCCTGGGCCGGCTTCTCGATCACCCAGTAGCTCACCCACCCGATACCGATCGCCACCAACAGGAGCAGGGCCGTTTCGAAGGGCCACGTCCGCCCATCCTGAAAGTTGAGCCAGCCCCAATCCCCGAACTGCAGCATGATCGGCTCGTGCCAGATGTAGACGCTATACGAGATCATGCCAACGAAGCTGAGGACGGGGTTTGCCAGGGCTCGCTCGAAGATGAAGCCGCGCGGCCCCAGAACGGTTGCGCTGAGCAGCAGCGCGAAGCCAATGGCACAGACGGTAGGAAAATACAGACTCATCACCGGGACCTGGAAACGGAAGATGAACGCGCAGGTCACGACGGCCACGCCACCGGCCCAGGCGGCCACCGCCCCCGGGGCTGAGAAGAGTGGGCGCTCCCCCCGGGACAGCAGGACCAAGCTCAGCAGCATGCCTAGGCCGAACTCATCGATCCTGGCCTGAGGGGCGAAATAGACCGCGAAGTTCGTCGCTGGAATGCGGGCCAGGTAGAAGACCGAGCCCTGATAGGCGATTCCCGCCAACACTATGGCTCCCACGACCGCGAACATGAGGCGCAGCCGAGCCTTCCGGCTGACCAACCTCGCGCACAACCGGTACGTGCCCCATCCGACCAAGGCCGTGACCATGTAGAAAATCACCTCGTCGGCCAGAGACCACGCCGGGCCGATGGTATAGAAGATCCTGACCGGATCGAAGACCTGGACGAATGTCAGATGCTCGATCAGATCCTGCCAACTGGACCAGGTCCCGTTGTAGCGCAAGGACCAAACCACCAGAATGGCGACGTAGTAGAGGGGAATGATTCGAATTGCCCTACGGATGAGGAAGCCACGGGCGGACTCGGACCTGCCCCGATCGACCGCCGCGCGGGCGAACGGGAGGAAGATCAGGAACCCGCTGAGCACGAAGAACAGGGCGACCCCACCATCCAGATTGCTGAGGAAGGTGTTGGCACCGGATCCCTGATACACAAAGGCTGTCGCCACCCTCGAACTCTGGTAGGCGTGAAAGACGATCACCGTCAGGGCCGCCAGCCCGCGATAGCCTTCGAGCTCGTCGAAACGCATGTTGGCCGAGCGCTGCGATGCCACTCAGGGGCCCCCCAGCGGCAGCAGTAGGTGGAAGGTCGAGCCGGCCCCCACCTTACTCTCCGCCCAGGCTTGGCCCCCGTGCAATTGTGCGATCTGACGGACAATTGGCAGGCCCAGCCCGGTGCCGGAGACATTCCTGGTGGAATCGGCGTCGATTCTCGCGTATCGATCGAAGACGCGCTCCAACTCGGCCTTGGGTATGCCCACGCCCTGGTCGGCGATGGCGAGATGAGCACAGCCATTATCGACCCAGGTCCGGACCGATACCTGGCCTCCCTCGGGCGAGTATTTGATGGCGTTGGAAAGGAGATTGGAGACAACCTGGATCAACCGGTCCTCATCCAGCCGAACCGCCCCCAGTCCTCCCGGCTTGAACACAAGGCGGTGTGTGGCCTGGGCGACCTGGGCTCGCGCCACCAAGAGGTCAACGGTGGCATCGAGGTCGACCTCCTCTGGTCGCAGTACCAGATTGCCTGACTCCATCTTCTCCAAGTCGAGGATGTCGTTGATCATCCGGTTAAGGCGCAACGCGTCGGCATTGATATCCCCGGCGAAGTCCTTGACCTCGTCCGCGGATAGATCCTGGTCGCGCATCATCTCGCTGAAGGCTCGGATCCCGGTCAGGGCAGTCCTGAATTCGTGACTGACGATGGAGACAAACTCCGACTTCTGGCGGCTGAGCCGGGCCAGTTCGTCATTTGCCACCTGCTGCGCGGCGAGCGCCGCCGCGGTCTCGGCCTCCGCCCGTTTGCGAGCGGTGGCGTCGCGTACGGCACCGATGAGAACCAGGCCCTGGTCAGATCTGAAGGCGGTGATTGTGAGGTCAATCGGGAACTCCCCACCGGATTGGTGCCTGGCCACCGCCTCCCTCGTCACCGACTCAGCACTGGGCCGGGATGAATTCACGAAGACGGCCTGGATCTCAGTCCGGTGCTCATCGGAGAGGATGACCCTGACATCCTGGCCGGTCAGCTCATCCGCCCCGTAGCCGAACATAGCCTGAGCCGCCGGGTTGAGGCTCAAAATGGCACCCGAGTGGTCGATGGTCACCAGGCCATCACCGACCGCCGCCAAGATCGCGGCCTCCCGTGCCTCCGCCGCCTCGCGAGCTCGGACGGCCAACTCGAACTCGAAATGTGTGAGCTCGTTCTCGGCCATAGCGGTGAGATCTCGCAGAGCCTGCAAGTCGGACTCGACGAATTCCCTCGGCACAGTGTCGATGACGCAGAGGGTGCCGATGGGCTGACCCCCGGATTCGTAGAGCGGCATCCCGGCATAAAAGCGGATGAACGGCGCCCCCACGACCAGGCGGTTGTCAGAAAATCGGGCATCCTCGGTGGCGTCCTTGACCACCAGTGGTTCGCGGTTGAGCACGGCGTACGCACAGAACGAGGCTTCGCGTTCGGTCTCCGAATCGGCCAGGCCATAGCAGGACTTGAACCATTGGCGGTCTGAGTCGACCAAGCTGATAAGGGCGATCGGTACTTGGAAGAGGGTCCGGGCCAGCCGAGTGAGCCGGTCGAACCGCTCATCTGGTGCTGTGTCGAGAATTTCGAGCTTCGACAGGGCCGACAGGCGATCCTTCTCGTCAACGGGGAGGGGCGCGGCGGGCATCAGGTGGAACCCACCCCCGGACTGCGGGGGGTTACCTTCCATTGCCGGTCACCTCGCATGTGCTTGGCCTGACCGACCACCGCGATCAGATTCCTGAAGCTGGTGTAGAAGACAACCGAAACGCCCATGTACCACCAGAACCAGCCCCGATGGGCACGAACATCAGGGTGGGCCAGAAGGTAGGCAACCAACGCCTGGGTGGGACCGGTCCCAACCGTGAATACGGTCGTGAGGACAAAGATGGGAACCAACCAGTGGATTCGCTGGGGGCCGCCCAAACGCCAGGCCCAAAAGGCGATGATCGGGTACATCTGGACTGACAACCAGGGGTAGAGTTCACGCCAACTCATGAGATGGAGCACACCCAGTTTCTGACGCCGCGTCAGATGGGTCGAGACCAGCGCCTTCCATGTGTGGCGAATGCTGACTTCGAACCAGCCCTGGGCCCAGCGCAACCGCTGGTTCCAGAGTGCCTGGAGTGTGGTCGGCGCCAGCTCACGGGAGATGAGGAACGGGTCCGAGACGATCTTCCCTCCCGTCTCGATCACGCGCATTGACGAATCGATGTCCTCTGTGAGCATGAATCCATGCATGCGGGTCTGACGCAGGAGGTGAGCCCGCCAGAAGCCGTTCGAGCCGCCGAAGAGGCCGAAGCCGTGGAGGCGGGCGCGGCCGGGGTGGGAAACGGCATACATCAATTCGAACTCGACCGCGGCAGTGCGGGAGACCCACGATTCCGATCCATTTCGGATCAGGCAGTGCCCCTGGACAACATCGTTGCCAGCGGCCAGCCACCTCCACGCGCGGGCGAAGCTACCGGGCTCGGGGTGATGATCCGCATCAAAAACGCCGATCATCTCGGCACGCGTCTGGCCCACCGCGTAGTTGACGTTTTGAGCTTTGGATGTGCTCCCCCGAACTCGGATCGGTCTGAACCGGGGATCCTTTCTTGCCATCCGCCGGAGGGTGGATTCAACCGGCAGGGAACGGGAGGTGTTGTAGGCGAGGATGACTTCATAGGGTCCCGGGTAGTCCGAAGCGAGGAACGCGCTGATCGTTTCCACGATCGTGGCCGCCTCGTTGGGTAAGTAGGCGGCAATGATTCCGACCGCCGCCGGATAGTTCCCGTTGAACTCCGGGGGGTCCGAGCGCTTCATTGCCATGAAGCATTCGATCCAGATAAGGGTTGCCGTCACCAATAGTCCCGCCAAGACCAGGAAGTACATCGCGGGAACGATGTCGTGGCCGCTGTTGTACGCGGCCACGTAGACGAAGAAGGGGACGACAAGGGCCAGAAGGACGCTCAGGCCAAGTTGTGCGGGCAGACCCAAGAGGTCTTGCCAGACCCACGAGCTTGGTTTCGCCCCGAGCGCAGCCACGGGCTCGAGACCTGACACCCATCGAAATGGTTCCAGGTCGAGGTGGGTGGCGGCATGACTGAGCGCGGTGGCGACACGTTGGGAGAGGGTGGTACCAGAGATGTCATCGAATGGGGCGAAGCCGATCATCGGAGTCACATGCAGCGACTCTCCCTCGATCACGAATGTCCTGGCGGTAATGGCCTGACCGACCTCCCACAATTGGTGACGGGCCTCGGCCACGGCCGCCTCGGGGATGACGATCGCGAGGCTTCCATCGGCTGCCTTGCCCACTACATCAATAGGTCCCGCCATGGCGCCGACGGTGTCAGAGAGCTCTCTCCATAGTTGTGTTACGCCACGGGAACCAAGGCGCTCCCGAACAGCGTC
>DASZFH010000063.1:0-4049 GCA_035939985.1 Candidatus Dormiibacterota bacterium | reverse complement strand
AGCTTCGTCCACAGCCGCGGCCCCAACGACCCCGTAGACGGCGTCGAATGTCTGCTCAAAAAATCGTGAAAGGGCGTCCGCTTCGAAGCGCAAAACGCGGTTGGTCCATACCGCCTCCGGCTCCAGGTTGGGGAGTGTCGCCGATGCGCGGCCGGCACTTGCCCGCTTACGCGTATCCCGAGCCGCGGTCACCGCTCCCCAGCATTGACCTGGGCCAGACGTTCAACCTCACTGACCATCTCGTCCAACATGACCAAGCCCGAATCCCAGAACCCTGGGCTGGTTATGTCCATGCCGAGGCTGCGAACCAATTCGTCCGGCCGGCGCGACCCTCCTGCTGAGAGGAATTCGAAGTAGTCGTCGACAAAAGAGGGGCCAACTTCCTGATAACGGCGGTACACAGAGAGGGCGAGGAGGTTGCCAAAGGCATATGCATAGACGTAGCCGGGAGTGTGCACAAAGTGTTCGACGTAACTCCACCAGACCCGGTGATCATCGGTCAGGGTCAGCGAATCGCCGAACATGCGCTGTATTTCAAGCTGCCAAACATCTCCCAATTGATCCACTGACAACTCGCCTTCGGACCTCCGGCGGGTGTGGACCTCATGCTCAAAGCGATTCATCGCGACCTGCCTGAAAATGGTCGCGAACGAACCCTCAAGTTGACCACATAGCATGGCCAAACGGATGCCCGGATCGTGCTCTTCGGCCATGATCCGATCGAAGGTCAGTGTCTCTCCGAAAACGGAGGCGGTCTCCGCCAGCGTCAGCGGTGGGTGGTAGTCGAACAGGTGTTGGCGAGCGGCCAGGCGGTCGTGCAATCCGTGGCCCAGCTCATGGGCAAGTGTTAGAGCGTCGTTCAACTTGCCCGTGAAGTTCATCATCACGTAGGGATGATGACGCGGAGTTGATGCCATGCAATAAGCCCCACCTTCCTTTCCCTCACCGAGCGCGGCGTCGACCCACCCATGGTCGAGAAAGTCCTGGACCAGACGCCCAGCCTTGGGGGAAAAACGCTGATACGAGCCTGTGACCAGTTCCACCGCTTCCGACCAGCTCAAGTCTCGCGAAGCGTTGCCGACCGGGGCATACCGATCCCAGTCAAAAAGTTGATCGAGGCCCAGCAACTTCTTCTTAACGCGGTAGTAGCGATGCGCGATGTCATTGCGGTTGGTGACAGCCTCGATCAGGGCCTGAACCGCCTCATCGGAGGTCTCATTGCCCAGGTTGCGGGCTGAGATCCAGGTCGGATAGCCGCGCAGCCGATCATCGATGGCATGATCCTGCAAGATCACGTTAAAGATGTAACCCCGGGTCCGAAGTCCTTCGCGAAGTGCCCCCGAAATGGCAACCGCCGCGTCACGACGAAGCTCTCGATCCGGCTCTCGTTGCAGGGCAAGAACCTGGACCAAGGGCATCTCGGTCCCCCGAAAGTCGGCCTTGATACCGGCGCAAAGCTCTTCGAACAAACGCACCCACGCTGCCATCCCGACCGGCACCCGTTCTGTCAAAAGGCGCTCTTCTGGCTCGGTCATCTGGTGGGATCGGTACTTGCGTGCCTCTTCGATCGTGTGTCGGTAACGGGCTGAAGCCGGATGGTCATAGAGTGCGTTCGCCACCTCGTCGGTGAGATCCGCCAACTCAAGACTGAAAAAGACCATATGCCGCCCACGCTCAGCCTCCGCGTCTCGGACCCGGCCGAAAAGCCGACCGGCCGCGGCGTCGGTGGTGTCTTGGGTGTGGAGGAGGTGGGCATAGATCGCCGGCTTGGAGCCAGCCTCGTAGCTGTCTTCCAACTCCTCAAGCATGGCGGCGAACTCGACGGGGCTGAGGGCGGCGAGACGACCCCGATACTTTTGCTCAAACGATACCGCCGCCTTCAGAGAGGCAGCGAAGACTGATTCGATGGCCGGGTCGGATGGCGAGGCAAAAAGTTCAGTAAGGTCCCAGGTGACATCCTCGGCGCCAGTCGTATCCGTTGTCTTCAGCATCGCGGCCAATGGTACCCCCCGACCTTTTGCCCGGCCAGCAACCGCTACCCGCGGCCGGCTACGCGGTTGATGACCTCGGCAATGTTGGGCCCTGGCTTGCCAAAGGGGACGAACCGGACGCGGTGGGCATACACCATCTCGGCAACCTCGGTGACATGCTCCAGGCCAACTGTCGAGTCGCGGTCATAGGCCGCCTTGGCTTGAGCCGCCCGGGCACAGACGAGATCACTGCGGTGGCCATCAACCTCCAGGGCGATGCTGATCTGAGCGATCATGCGAAGGATCTCGGTTGGTACGGTCACCTCGGAACAGGTCGAAATGGCCTCTGCGATTCGGTCCCGGACCTCCTCCTCCGCGGGAGCGTAACTCTCGTAAAACCTTGGTGGGCTTTCCTCCCAACCCGACCTTCGCTCGACAATCATGACCCGCTGGTCCAGATCCCGAATCCCCTCAACATCCACGCAGAGCCCGAAGCGATCCAGGAGCTGGGGCCGCAACTCTCCCTCTTCCGGGTTCATCGTCCCGACCAAGAGGAAACGAGCTGGATGCATGATCGAGACACCTTCTCGCTCAACCACATTCACTCCCATAGCGGCCGCGTCGAGGAGGACATCGACGATGTGGTCGTCGAGGAGGTTGACCTCATCGACGTAAAGGATGTTGCGGTTGGCTTCGGCCAGAACACCTGGTTCGAACTTCTTGCTGCCCTCCCTCAGCGCCACCTCGAGGTCGATGGTCCCGACCACCCGGTCCTCCGATGCATTGACCGGCAGTTCGACAACCCGCATCCGACGAGTGGTGATTGGCAGCGGGCCCCGGCCCAGCCGCTCCTGACAATCCCCGCAGAGGATCTCCACAACATCAGGCCGACACCCGTAGTGACATCCTTCGACGATCTCCTGTTCGGGCAGGAGGCGGGTGAGAGCCCGGACCGCGGTTGACTTGCCCGTCCCCTTCTCGCCTCGGACCAGCACCCCGCCGACGGTCGGATTGATCGCATTGAGGATCAGTGCCAGTTTCATCCTGTCCTGCCCCACGATCGCCGTGAACGGGTAGACGTGCCTATCCAAAACCATCCTCCAATACTAGGAGGCTGGAAGTACCAACCTCGCAGTTCCGTGCGGGGAGACCAAAGTGTGGGTCCGCGAGTAGTGAGCATGTGACGTAGTTGGCTTCCAATCCAGCCCGCTAGGGTGCGGTGATGAAAAGGCCCCTCATGGTCGGACGCCCTGCACTCATATCAGTGGACTTCCAGAAGGCTGGACTCAACACGGACTACGAAATCCCCATCATGCCTGGCTTCGGGGATCGGGCGGTAAGGGCCGTGGCCGTGGTGGAAGCCGCTCGGAACGCTCGCATCCCGGTGATCTTCCTCCAGGAGCGCCACGCTCGCACCCTTGCCGACTTTGGGCGCGAGCTGGATGGCTCTGAAGGCGTCCATTTGCTCGAGGACGACCCTGAGACTGCCCTGATTCCGGAACTGACCCCGCGCCCAGACGAATATTTCGTTCCCAAGCGCCGATACTCAGGATTCTTCGGAACCGACCTTGAGATCCTGCTCAAAGGACTCGGAGCACAGACCCTATTCCTAATGGGCGCGTTAACCGACGTCTGCGTCCACTACACCTTTGTCGATGCCCATCAGCACGACTACCACGTGCGTGTCGCCGCCGATGCCGTGTGCGGGTCAAGCTTGGAGGCTCACGAAGCGGCTCTCAAGGCGATGGAGTACCTGCAGAGCGGAGCGGTTCAGACCACGGACGCCTTTATCGCGGCCTTTAAGGCCTACCGGGAGGACGTACGCCCCGCTCTGTCAGTGCTTGAGCCGTCGAGCCTATGACGGAAGCCTCCGCCGCGCTTGACTTGCTCCCGGCTTCGAAGGCCGATCTAAGCGCGGAGCCGGTAGCGGAGGTGGAATCACTCCGGGTTCAATTTCGCCGAGACGGAAATCAGATCTTTGCGGTCCGAGGCATCGATCTGACCATCCAACCGGGCGAGGTAATCGGACTGGTCGGGGAGTCCGGATCAGGAAAGAGCGTGCTCGGGCTTTCACTGCTC
>DASZFH010000062.1:0-3242 GCA_035939985.1 Candidatus Dormiibacterota bacterium | reverse complement strand
CTGCCATCGCCGCGACCGCCTGGCCCGCGACCTGGAGCGCCACCAGCACCTTTGGGTTCATCTCGTTCCTAGAGGGGCTGGCCGCTAGCGTTGCCTTCATCCTCATCATGTTGGCCGCGATCCGCTACTTCCCTCTCCGTCACCATGCCGACGGGGCTTTCAAGAACTACATCGTTCCGGCAGTTGGCATCGTTATCCTGATTCCGCCGATCTACACCTCCTTTTATCCCGCTCCGCCCTTCCCCCTCAACTGGGCGGGGCCCGTGATCGTGGCCTGGGTCCTGATCGGGGCCCTCTACCTTATCTGGAGGGAGTCGGTTCAAAAGGTCAAGATCGATCTCGATTACGCCTTTCGTGAGGTGGGAGGGGATGCGCCCATCCTCGAAACCGAGCCCCTTGAGGAGATCGCGGTCTGAGGAGCGCTCGCTCCCAGGGTCTGCGGTTGGGAGTTCTGACCCCCTCCTCGAACACGGTCCTGGAACCGCTGATGGCGCGGATGGCGAGCCCGCTGGAGGGCAGGCTATCCGTGCACTTCAGCCGGTTCCGGGTCGTGCGGATCGCCGAGGATGCCAGGGGCCAGTTCGAGCTGACGCCCATGCTGGAGGCCGCCCGGCTCCTGACTGACGCCAAGGTGGATGGAATCCTCTGGAGCGGTACCTCCGCCGCCTGGGAGGGCTTGGACAAGGACCAGGCCCTGGTGGAAGCCATCGAGCGGGAACTGGGCGTTCCCGCCACCACCTCGACCCTGGCCCTGCTGGAGGCGACCAAGCAGCTCGGCGTCGGCAGTGCCGGCCTGGTGGTGCCCTATATCGAAGCCATCTGGCAGCGAATCATTACCAACCTGAAGCGGGCCGGCCTGGCGGTGATCGCGGTCGAGACAGAGGGCAGGACCGACAACGCTTCGTTCGCCGATATCGACGACTTCCGCCTCAAGGAGATGATCCGGACCGTGGCCCAGACCGAACCGGAATGCGTGATCGTGCACTGCACGGGCTTACGCGCCGCCGGCCTGGTGGCCGAAATGGAGGGTGAGTTGGGTATCCCGATCCTGGACAGTGTCGCGGTGGGAATGTGGGGAGCGATGCGCATGCTCGATCTGGAGCCGGCGTTGCCCGGCTGGGGCCGGCTTCTGGACGCGGTCCCGAGCGCGGTTTGAGCGCAACCCTCCCACCCGCCACCTCCGTCCCAAAAGGCGCCGTCCGCTTCACCCTCGGGCGTGAGCACCCACCGGTGGTCCGGGTCGTGCCCGGCACGCGACTACGCATTGAGACCGAACTCAACATCGGTGACGTCCTGCGTCAACCAACTGACAAGTTCGAAGCCGGCATGCTCCAAGTGCCCTACGTCAATGGCGCCACCGGACCGATCGCCATCGAGGGCGCCACCACCGAACATGCCCTTGTCTGCACCATCGAGGAGATGGAGCTGATCTCCCCCGGCTTCACCGCCCTGGTCCCCGGAGTGGGGGCTTTCCCAGACTGGATCCGCCATCGCGACTTCGGGGTTCAGTCCCGGGTCGTCGAGATCAAGGAGGGCCACGTCCTTTGGGAAGGCGGCCTGCGCATCCCGGTTGCGCCCATGGTCGGAGTGATCGGCACCGCCCCACTGCTGGAGTCGGTCAGCACCATCGACAACGGGCCCCACGGTGGGAACCTCGACGTCCAGGAGATGGGCCCGGGGACCACGGTCACCCTCCCCGTGGCGGTACCCGAGGCCCTCTTCTTCCTCGGCGACTGCCACGCCGTCCAGGGTGATGGGGAGCTCTGCGGGTGTGGCGCGATCGAGATTCGGACCATGACCACGGTCACCCTGGACTTGATTCCCCGGCCTCCGGAGATGGTCTGGCCCCGCCTCGAGACCGCCGACCACATTGGGACCGTGGCCTGTGCCCGCCCCCTGGAGGACGCCTTCAGGCTCGCTGTTGAAGAACTGATCAAGTGGATGGTGGCGGATTATGGCTTCTCGGCCGAGTCCGCCCTCCTCCTCCTCGGCCAGGTGGCGGAAGCTCGCTGTACCCAGATGGTCAACCCCAAGTACACCTACGTCGCCAAGATCGCCAAGCGGTACCTGCCAAATGCGCCTGCAAAGCGTGGCTCCTAGAAAGGCAGAGGGCGGTGCCTGAACATCAACTGAGCCTCGATCCAGGCCGCGATCGAAAGGATATGGCCATCGTCGCCGGGCCGACCCACCACCTGGATGCCCAGGGGCAGGCCGCGGGGGCCATAGCCAGTTGGGATGCTGATGGCGGGGGCACCCAGGAGCGACCAACGGGTGCAAAAACGCGGATCGCCAGTGGTGTCGGCCCCTGGCGCTTCGCCCAGGGCGGGAGGAGTCAGGACAGCATCCCAGCCTTCCAGCCATTGACCCCAGCGGGCGATCCCCAGCAATCGACTGACCAGAGCGGCTTCGTATTCGGGGGCGGACACGGCTTTGCCGTCGGCCAGGAGTGCCTTGAGTACGTCGCTGATCTGATCTTCGCGGCCCTCGACCAGCCCGGCCAGCTCGGCGGAGGCTTCCCGGGCCATGATGGTCCGGTGCAGGGCCGGACCCTCCTCCACCTGGAGAGGCAGCTCGCGCTCCTCGATCACAGCCCCCGACCTGGCCAGCAAGGCGAGGTCGGCGTCGAAGCGATCCTGCTGGGCGGGCTCGGCCAGCCGCCAATCCGACGTCCGGACCACCAGAAGGCGGGGCGCCACCAGTCGGGCCGGCTCCATCGACTCCCCCATCAGTAACCCCGCTAGAAGGGCCGCACCGCCCACATCGGCGGCCAGAACCCCGACTTGGTCGAGAGTGGGGCTGAAGGACAGCACTCCTTCCCTGGGGATACGGCCGGCGGAGGGCTTGAACCCAACCACGCCGGTGAAGGCCGCCGGGCGGATGATCGAACCGTTGGTTTGGGTCCCGATCGCCCCCGGCACCACCCCCGCTGCCACCGCCGCCGCTGATCCCATGGAGGAGCCGCCGGGCGTACGCTGGAGATCCCAGGGATTGCGGGTCGGCCCGGGATGGGCGTATGCCAGTTCCGCAGTGACGGTCTTGCCAAAAACCACCGCCCCCGCTTCCTCCAGAATGCTGACCACCGTCGCCGATCGCTCTGGCACTCGCCCTGCCATGAGGGCGGTCCCGCACTCGGTGGGGATGCCGGCAGTGTCGAAGATGTCCTTGACGGCGATGGGCACACCGGCCAGAACGCCCCGCCGGCTTCTCGCCGCCTCGGCCTCCACCCTCGCCTCGTCCATCCA
>DASZFH010000061.1:0-2672 GCA_035939985.1 Candidatus Dormiibacterota bacterium | reverse complement strand
AGCGATGGGGTCGCCCTCTCCGGCCAGCCGCTCCTCCTCCGGGTCTCGGTATTGGTTGGGGTCATCGGTGGTGTTGTGAAATCCCATGCGGTAGGTGACGGCTTCGATCAAGGTGGGGCCCGCGCCCGCTCGCGCTTTGGCCACTGCGATCGTGGCCGCCTGGTAGCAGGCGAATAGATCGTTGCCGTCGACGGTCACGCCCTCGAATCCATAGCCCTGGGCACGGACGGCAAGGTTTGTCGCCGCGCTTTGAAGGCGACGGGGGGTCGAAATGGCCCATTGGTTGTCCTGGAGCCAGAAGATGACGGGGGCTTTGACCACCCCGGCCCAGTTGCAGGCCTCGTGGAAATCGCCCTCGGACGATGCACCCTCTCCGAAGTAGACAAGCACCACACCGTCGCGTTGTTGGAGCTTGAGCCCCCAGGCCAGGCCGGTGGCGTGTGAGAGTTGTGTGGCCAGGGCGACCTGGATCGGGAGCACCCGGACTCCATCGGGGATTCGACCCGCGGCTGGTTTCCCCATCAGGGTGGCGGTCAAACTTGCCATCGGGTAGCCGTGGTGGAACATGCCGACGAATTCCCGATAGGAGGGGACCAACCAGTCCCGGTGAGGATCAAGTGCAAAGGCTGGCCCGAGGACGGAAGCCTCCTGGCCGTGAACTGGCGAAAAGGTCCCAGTCTTACCTTGGCGTTGGAGGGCGATCATGCGATGGTCGTAGGCCCGCGACACCATCATCCAGCGGAGGGCGCTCAGCGACGCTTCCAAATCAAGGGGGGCCTGGGCGCCCGGGGACAGCTCCCCGTCGCGGTTTAGGAGCCGGAGGTCGCCCTCTTCAGTCCGATCCACAAGAGCAACCTTAATCGGGTCTTCACCGCAACGATCACGCTGGGGTGGATCGTTGGGGTGGGCCCTGGGTCAGCCCCAGCTGGCGGTGGACCAAAGATCACCAGACCAGGTACCGCCGCTCCATGTCGAGCCGCTCCACGTGCCACCGGACCAGGTCCCGCCGCTCCATGTCGAGCCAGACCACGTGCCGCCGCTCCATGTCAGCCCGGACCAGTTGCTGCCACTCCAGGTGGAACCGGACCACGTCCCGCCACTCCAGGTGGAACCGGACCATGTCCCGCCACTCCAAGTGGAACCGCTGGCTTCGGCCCTGGCCAAACCCTGAGAATTGAAGCTGCCGAAGATGTCCGGGCTACTGTTGAGTGCAAGGACATTGCCGTTGCGGGTCGCGGCCAGTGACCCTGATCCCGTGGAAAGCGTCCAGGACTGGGCTGTCTGAGGCTCGCTGAGCTCACTCGCCGCCGACCAGAGGTTGACGATGCCGGACCCCTGCTGCTCGGGGGCGTAATCCGTGATCGCCCTGGCACTATTGACCAGGATTCCCTTCACCTGGTCGGGCGTCAGGTTCGGCTTCTGGCCCAGGACGTCCGCGACCGCTCCCGAGACGACCGCAGCGGCTTGTGAGGTGCCGCTCCCTCGGAAATAGCCTCCGCCGAGGTTGGCGGTGGAGCCGTATTGGGAATAGACCGTGGATCCGCTTACGCCGACGCTCGCAATGTGGCCGCCGGGGGCGATCAGGTCTGGGTTGCGGATTCCGTCACCGACACTGGAGAAGGATGGGATGGAGTAGCCGGAGCCGTCGTAGGTGGCTGCGCCGACGGCGATCACATAGGGGTCGTATGCCGGGCTGTCGAGCTGGCCGGTCGTCTTCCCCTGGTTCCCCGCCGCGGCGACCACGGTTATCCCGTGGAACCAGGCTTGCTCAGCTGCATAAGCGAGGGGGTCGATGGTGTAAGGCTGGGCACTGTGGTACCCCAGAGAAAGGTTGAGGACCTTGATGTTGAGGCCCGGGTCGTTGCGATGTTGAACCACCCAGTCGATGCCTGCGATGACCTGGGACACATCGGCGGCGCCGTCGGCCGCGCCAACTTTGACGTTGATGAGAGTGGCGTTGGGGGATAGGCCGTAGAAGGGGTTGTTTGCTGCCGAGGGGTCATTGCCGGCGATGATGCCGGCCATGAAGGTGCCGTGGCCGTAGCCGTCTAGGTGGGTCAGGCCTGGCGTCGCTGAATCGAAGGAGAGGTCAGGGCCCTGCATGATCCGGGTGTACTTGAAGAGCGGGCTGGTGGCGGTGACCCCGGTGTCGATCAGGGCCACCCCAATGCCCTTTCCGCCTTTGGGCATGGCCAGCCGCCCGACCTTGGCATCGGTGATGAACATCGAATCCGGATCATCGCCGGGAAGGTAGCTGCTGTCCTTGATCGGGGCGTCCGCGAAGATTCCCAGCACACCCGGCTTCTCGGAGAGGGCGCGGACCGAGTCGGCGGGAATGACCGCGCTCAGGCTGTGGATCAGGCCCAAATGATTGGAGATCCGGCCCCCCGATTCGATGATCGCCCTCTCCACCGCGCTTCCAGCACCAATCGATTGACGGACGATAACCGCGATCGGTTGGTTGCCTTGGCCCTCGGATAGGGTCGGCTTTGCAAATGACGTGGTGGCGAGTGACGCGGCTAGCATCGCCATTCCCAGGGCCGTCAAGCGCGCCCGGAGATAGAACCCCACTTTCCCACTCTTAACCTGACTCACGAAGCCTCCCCCCGGGAATTGGTCTCCCCCCGGGACCGACAGAAGACTACGTGTTGACCTTGGAAAAGCCAAGGTGG
>DASZFH010000060.1:0-3969 GCA_035939985.1 Candidatus Dormiibacterota bacterium | reverse complement strand
CAGAGAGCACCGAACTGGATCCAGCGAATCAACAGCTCGATGGTGAGCGCGTTGTCGCCCAAACTGAAGAATCCGCCGATATCGGTCCCCCAGATGGCGATCCCCGACAGACCCATGCTCAACGCCTCGATCACGGCCGAGCTGAGCCCGTCGAATCCCCAACTTGTGGTCGGGTCACCGCCCCAAACGATCGGAACATAGGGCGCCGCTCCAGCCCAACCGGAGCGGGCAAAGCGGGCAACCGCCTGATTCGGCGCCAACTCCGAGGCCACACGGTGCCCGGCTCGATGAAAGGCGACCGGGTAGAGATTGTGCATCCTCTCGCCGGGGGTACCGTCGTAGGCCACCGAGTCGACTGGCGTGTACTCGCCAAAATCCTCCATCCAGCCCACATGGCCGTCTTCCAACAGCTCAGCGGCGATGTCTTTAAACGTCTTGACTCCGGCCGGGTTGGTGAAGTCAAGCTGCGCCTCTTGGGCCAATGGAGGGTTCCGGCCACCCACGTAAGCCAAGAAGGAATAGGGGCTGCCGTCGGGATGGCGCAGGAATGCTCCCGCTTGAGCGGCCTGATCGAAGACATCGCTGAAGTCCTCGGTGACCATGGGATTGAGATAACTGAGGCTGGGCAGGCCTCGGCCTTTGAACCGGCCCGTGCGCTCCCGCTCGGTCTGACGACGCCCCACCTCGCGGTGCGCTCCACCTGGCAGATAGCGCAGATGGGTCTCGACAGCCTGGATAGGCACGGCCGCCGCGGCCAGCGCCGCAAGATGTGATTCCTCCTCCTCAGCGGGAATCTCGTTGCTGTGGCCTGTCTGAACCCAGGGCCCATAGTGCCAGCTTGCCGGCGGCACAGGCTGCCGTCCGGAATATTCGGTGAAGGCGCGCAATGCCTCCGCCGGGTTAGCCGCCGGGAACACCCTCAAGCAAAGCTCGGCGGCTCGGACGTGCACGCTCCATTGATCCTGCCGATCGAGGACGTGGTAAGAAATCTCGGAATTCTCCGTCAGGACGCCATAGCCCCGACTGGAAAGAAGCCAGGGCACCGGAAAGTAGGTCGCGTCGAGGCGACGGCGCATACCCCAGCGTGGCGTGATGGCTTGCATGAGGGAGTACTCGCCGAGTTGATAAGGCCCCTCACCCACCCAGTGCTCGGTGACGCCCCCACTGCGTTCAACGCGATCGGATCGCTCCCCGAAACCGAAGAATCGCTCCCCTTCCTGCCGCCGGAAGCTCAGCCTGAGCCAAATGGGGCCAGTTGGGGGCGATTGTGGGATCACCCTGACGACCATCCCGGGACCTTTCCGACGGTCAGTGGTCACATCAAGCGGGGGTCCGGAGTCGAGCGCCTCGGGCGGCCGGAATTCGGTCCACTGATCGTTATCAGACGGCTCGACGTCCGCCGGGTGCGACGACTCCAGGGGCTGGAGCACACAACCTGACCCGATAATCTCGGGCTCGACAGCTCTGTCCAGGATCATGTCTCGGCCGTTATCGCCGCCTCTTCGTCGACGAAGATCTCCCTGGCCAGGCCTGGGGGAACGGGGACAATTCGACCATCGATATCAACCTCCAAGGGCCCCTCCCACCGCGGCTCGGCATGAATGATCACCCACACTCCGGGCTCCAACCCGAGCTCAGCGATAGCCTTAAGCTTCTCTTCATCCCGATCCGAAACCCGAGCGATGCGGACTTCAGCACCGACAGCACATTGCGAGAGGATGGTGGAGGCCGATGGCTTGACGCTACCGTCGGGGCCGGGAATCGGATCGCCGTGAGGATCGACCTCCGGATGCTGGAGGACTTCCCAGATCCGCTGTTCCAACTGGCTTGATATGACATGCTCCAGGCGATCCGCCTCGTCATGAACCTGGTCCCACCTGAATCCCAGTGCCTTAACGAGGTAGGTTTCCAGCAGGCGATGGCGTCGGACCATCTCGACCGCAACCGACGACCCTCGCAGCGTTAGCCGAGATCCCTTGTAGGGATCATGCAAAACCAGAGAGCGGGCGGCCAGCTTCGCCAGCATCTCACTGACCGAGGCGGTGCTGATCCCCAACTCCTGAGCCAGTTCTGCCGTGGCAACCATTCGATGGTTGGCCCCAAGGCGATGGAGAGCCTTCAGATAGTCTTCTTGGGCTGCGGAAACGGGCCGGCGAGACGCTGTCGTACTAGGCATGCCTAGGGCAGTATAACCTCATGACCTGGCTGACATCGCTAGGCGACATCGACATCCAACGTCGAGATCAATTCAGCTCTTTAAGCACGAATCCCGGAGGTCGGCTTAGCAGGCCCAACCTTCGCTCAAGACTGTTGTACCGCCGCACAACATCCGGTCAAGCCTGGCGTTCCTGCGACTGGATCAGCCCGGGATCTGGCCATGGCTCGACTCTGCACTCCAGTCTCACCCCCCACCAGCAGAAACCTCTTGATGCCAGAGGCCGCCCTGTCCGACAGGGTGATTGGATCGACCCAGTGTCCTCACAAAGTCGAGCGAAAAACGCAAAGAACGTCGGAATGTAGCTGGTAGTAGCCTACTACACCAGCCACGGTCAGCTGAGAGGACGACCCCGACACACTGCCAACGTGTAGCGTTTAAAGCTTGGCCGAGCCAATCCTCCTCACCCACACAGATCTCGACGGTATCGGCTGCGGCGTCGTCTTCAGAGGGGTGTTCGGTCCCGGGTCGATCGTGAGCTTGGTCGAAAACGGTGCAATCGACACCAGAGTCAACGATGCGCTGGCCGCGGCCGAAGCCGATCCCCGCTCTCGACCCCTATGGGTGACCGACCACGCGGTGTCGGACGGAACCGCGGAGCGGGTCGATCGTTTCCTCGATATGGGCGGTCAGTTCACGCTGCTCGACCACCACCGTTCATCGCGCCACCTCATCGATCGGCCATGGGCGACAGTCGACGACACTCGGAGCGCAACCAGCCTCCTTTTTGACCGGCTCGGCCGACCCGACCGGTTCGCGGAATTTGTCTCCCTGGTCGAGGACCATGACCTCTGGCGGCATGCCGACCCCCGCTCAGCCCAGCTATCCGCGCTGGTGGGACTGCTCGGGCACGATCGATTTCTCGGCCGCTTCAGCCTTGATCCGGCGATTCAATTCTCTGAGGGCGAGCGACTGCTGATCGACACGGAAGACCGGCGCAAAGAGGACTACCTCGCCAAGAAATCTGGCCAGGCTCGGCTCCTTGACCTGGCAGGCGCGCGGTGGGCGGTTTGCTACGCCGAGCAGTACCAATCCGACCTGGCTGAACGGCTGATGGTCGAACACGGAGTCGGGGCCACCGCGATCGTCAACCCCGGCAAGCGCACTGTGTCCCTGCGCGGCCAGGGCGTGGACGTCGCCCCGCTCGCCGAAGCGTGGGGCGGCGGAGGCCATTCCCGTGCGGCCGCATTCACCTTCGCCGGGTCGCCACTTGAAATAGCACTGGCGAGATTCGAGTCTGAACTCGATCGAGCCTTAAGTGGGGACTGACCCCTAGCAATGCGCGTGACAATATGCGCAGCAAATCAACCGCCCAAACTCAGGAGGAATACGTGACTACTGAACACCCGCCGATCAGCGTGGTCGACCAAGCGGCCGCGAGATCACATGTTCCCCAGAGGGTCACCCGTTCGGACATCCACAGCCAGATTCACGGGACAGGCACGTTCGGTCGGTTCAACACCTGGTTGGCAGTGAAGATCACTACGGCAGTCGGCTCAATGTGGACGGCGTACCTCTTCTCACTCCTTGCCCTGGTCTCCCTTCCAGCCGTCCTCACCACCGGCGGATTCGTCCCCACCGGAATCTTTCCGAAATGGCTCCTCTCGGTCGGGCTTATCGCCCTGGTCGCCTGGATCGCCCAGACCTTTCTCCAATTGGTATTGCTCCCCATCATCATCGTCGGCCAGAATGTCATCTCCGCCAGCCAGGATGCCCGCGCGAACGCCGACCACAAGACGCTCACGGCCCTCCAC
>DASZFH010000059.1:0-3937 GCA_035939985.1 Candidatus Dormiibacterota bacterium | reverse complement strand
AGATGACTACGAGACCGGGTTTGAGATCGATGGGCTGACCTCCATTCCGCCGGGAGTGATCGTCTTTCACGCCGGCACGCGATTTGTCGCTGGCCGCGGCCTGACCACCTCTGGTGGTCGGGTTTTGACCGTTGTCGGTCTCGGGGATGACGTCGACAGCGCTCGGATGACCGCCCTTTCGGGGGCTGTCCGGGTACGATTCCAAGGGGCCTTCTACCGGAAGGACATCGCACAGGAGGCAGTCAGCAGTTGACCCAACCGATCGTCGGTCTGATTCTCGGAAGCCGCACGGACCTACCGCTGATGGAGGCCTGCGTCAAGGTCCTGGAGGACTTCGACATCCCTCACGAAGTTAATGTCTGCTCCGCCCATCGTGACCCGGCGGGTGTGATGGAATGGGCCAGTGGAGCGCGGGGTCGAGGCATCAAGATCGTGATCGCGGCCGCCGGCGGTGCCGCCCATCTGCCCGGAGTGGTAGCGGCGTGGACCGACCTGCCGGTCATCGGGGTTCCGATTCCGACTCCCTACCTGGGTGGGGCTGACTCGCTCTACAGCATCGTGCAGATGCCGGCGGGAATTCCGGTGGCGACGGTCGCGATCGGCGAGGCCGGAGCCAAGAATGCTGCCTGGCTGGCGGCTCGGATCCTGGGGATCGACGACCCTGAGGTCAGAGCCCGGCACGCGGAAAAGAGACAGGCTCTTGCCGGTGGCAGCAAACCCGATTCACGGTGAAGCTGATCGCGACCTTCGATGGTCGCCTTTGGGATCTGCTGGCCCCGACCGATCTAACTGAGGTCTGGCCTCTCATCGACGAGATGGGATTTGCTGCCGTTCAGCTCCCGATGGGATCTGTTTTCGATGCGGGGGCCAAAGGGCACGGTATCAAACCCTGGAAGCAGCTCGATGCCATCAAGGCCGGTCTCAAGAAGACCCCCATTTTGGGAGATCTCCGAGCCCAGGGGCCTGTGGAGCAGCGGGTGCTGGCGGATGACGCGGTTGAGTTGCTCCTCACCCGATTGGTTGAATCGGGGGTTCACGGGTTTCGCTTCTTCGATCCTTTGAATGATCTGCGCAACCTGGAGGCCGCGATTGGGCTGGCGTCGTCGGTCAGTAAGTTTGTGGAGGGGAGCCTCTGTTTCGTCCCCGGCTTCGATGTTGGTCACTGGCAGGACATGGCCCGGCGACTGGTTGCCATGGGCTCCCGCGCCGTAGTGCTTCGAGACCCCAATGGGCGGTTGACTCCAACCGAATGCCGCCAGCTGGTGCCGCTGTTGGCGGAAGCCAAGGCCTCGGTGGTACTCGGGCTTCGCGGCGGAGACCTTGCGATGGCATCGACCCTGGCGGGAGTCGAGGCCGGAGCGACGACTGTGGATGCGACCTTGGCGAAGGCGGCCGGCTTGGACTCGGTCCCTTCGGCCGCAGCCCTCTTGGCCGCTCTCACTCCGAACGTCGACCTGGCCCTTCTGGCCGAGATCGAGACTCGATTGCTGTGTGCCCTGGGGCCATCCGGCAGTGGTCCCGCCGAGGCGGTCTCCCTTTACTGTGGCGCAC
This sequence comes from Candidatus Dormiibacterota bacterium, assembly GCA_035939985.1. Classification (GTDB taxonomy): domain Bacteria; phylum Chloroflexota; class Dormibacteria; order Dormibacterales; family Dormibacteraceae; genus DASZFH01. Next base: position 2,386 of record DASZFH010000059.1, on the reverse strand, counting down.
CGCCCGGATTGGTGAGAGCGGCGGCGGAGCTGTTGGCCGAGCATGATGCGATCGATCGTCTGCCTGCGGTGGTGGTCGAAATGCAGTCGCTGCTGACCGATCTTGGTCAACCGGCGATGGTGGGACCGGTTACCAAGGTGCTGGCCTCCCAGGCGGTCATGAACGTGATCTCGGGAGAACGTTACGCGACGGTGACCCAGGGCCTCAAGGATTACCTGCACGGTCTGTGGGGAACGGCCAACGGCCCGGTTGACGGTGAGATCCGCCGTCAGGTGCTGGGCCGGGATGAGTTCTTGACCGTACGCCCGGCCGAATTGCTCGATCCCCAGGTCGAGCCCGCCCGGGCCCGACTACGCAAGCTTGGGGTCGAGGAATCCGACGAAAATATCCTTCTCACTCTGCTCTTTCCCCACCTGGGGCCTGCCTCTTTCGCCGACGACCCTCCGCTCGGCCCGCCGACTGCGGAGGCTCCGGTTACCAATGTTCCCGAACCCTCTGACGAGAAGCCTGAGACGGTCACGGTTAACGAATATGACGTGGAGGTCGAAGGAGAGGTCTTCCGAGTTCGCGTGACTCCGGCCGGAATGTCGTTCCTGGTCGCGGGACCGGCTGCGGGAGCTGGGGTGAGCGGGTCATCGCCTGCCGCCGTGGCCGGGCCTGGCTCTGTGTTGGCTCCTATGCAAGGCCTGATCGTCAAGGTCCCGGTTAAGAAGGGCGATACGGTCAAGGCCGGAGACGTGGTTGCGGTGCTCGAAGCCATGAAAATGCAGAACGACATCGTGGCGACCACGTCCGGGGCCATCCACGAAGTTCACGTCAGGGAGGGCGACGTTGTCGCCCCCAACCAGCCGCTCGTCACCGTTCGATGAGGACCCTCTTTAAGAAGGTCCTGGTCGCCAACCGAGGAGAGATCGCGGTCAGGGTGATGCGGGCCTGCCGGGAGTTGGGGATCGCCACCGTCGCCGTCTACTCCGACGCCGATCGCGACGCGATCCATCGACGCTACGCGGACGAATCGATTCACATTGGCCCGGCCGCTCCCAGCGAGTCCTATCTACAGCTGGACAAGATCGTCAAGATCGCGGCGGATAGCGGGGCAGATGCGATCCATCCCGGATATGGGTTCCTCTCTGAGCGGTCGGAGCTTCCCGAGGCCTGCGTTGCGGCGGGGATCACCTTCATCGGACCTCCCGCTTCGGCCATGACAGCGATGGGCTCAAAGCTCAAAGCCCGAGAGCTGGCGGTGGCCCACGGGGTACCCGTCACACCGGGCAGCGGAGCTATCGAGGATCCCCACCTGGCGATCCAGATTGCTCGGGAGATCGGCCTGCCGGTCATCGTCAAGCCCAGCGGAGGTGGAGGCGGGATCGGAATGAAGGTGGTCGACCAGGAGGAGGATCTGGCCCCGGCCATCCAGAGCTGTTCCAACGCCGCCCGTTCGGCATTCGGCGATCCGACGGTCTACGTCGAGCGTTATGTCAGCAAGCCGCGTCATATTGAAATTCAGATCATCGCCGATCAACACGGCAACGCCGTGTACCTGGGCGAGCGCGAGTGTTCGATCCAGCGGCGTCACCAGAAGATCTTGGAAGAGACCCCTTCCCCCGTGGTCACGCCGGAGATTCGACGGAGCATGGGGGAGGCGGCGATTCGCGCCATCAAGGCCGCGGGTTATGTCAACGCGGGAACGGTCGAGTTCATCTTCAGCGAAGGCGAGTTCTACTTCCTCGAGGTCAACGCCCGCCTTCAGGTTGAGCACCCGATCACCGAAGAGGTGACGGGAATCGATCTGGTCAAGGAGCAGATCCGAGTTGCGGCCGGATGGGAGCTGGGTTTTTCCCAGGAGGACATCAAGTTGCGTGGCCATGCGATCGAGATGCGGATCAACGCCGAGGATCCGGCCAACAAGTTCATGCCCGCGCCACGGCGCATCCAGCGTTGGGTATCACCGTCCGGCCCTGGAGTTCGAGTTGACAGCGGGTTCGGTCCGGGCAGCGACATCCCCCCCAATTACGACTCGCTGGTGGCGAAGCTGATCGTTCATGGCTCCGATCGAGCGGAGGCCATTGCACGTGCTCAGCGGGCGCTCCGCGAGTTCGTGCTGGTCGGTCCGGCGACTACGATCCAGTACCACCGCGCCATCCTGGCCAGTCCCGATTTTCGATCTGGCAACCTCAGCACCAGATTCATCGAGGACCACCCTGAGCTGTTGAGGGAGATGAGTGCTTTTGCGGGTGAGGTTTCCCCCCTCGACTATTCATCGGTCGACCCCCGCAAGCTGGCCGCCGCGGTCGCCGCGGTCCGAATGAGCGGCTAAGCCGAGATCCGTTCCCTAGGAAGGAGATGCCATCGGCAGTCCGCATAGTTGGGCAGCCGCAAGAAACAC
>DASZFH010000058.1:0-3186 GCA_035939985.1 Candidatus Dormiibacterota bacterium | reverse complement strand
GCGCAATCTTTCGATCCGGCAGAGGCCATGAACACCGATGCCCACCTGCTTGCCGCCGCCAGCGGAGAGGATCCAGCCTCGGTTTGCGATCCAAGGCGGTGGTATTCAGCCCCCCTGGCTCCCCCCATCGCGGCGGCCAGTTTGGACCAGGCTCAATTCAGCGTCGCCGACCTGGCCGATGAGTTGGAGTGGCCGCCCGGTATTGAACTGCAGGTTCTAGAAGGGGCTGGCGGTATCCGCTCGCCGCTGGCCGCCGACGGGGATCTGGTGGACCTGATGTGGAGATTGCCAGTGGCACTGGTGATCTTGGTCTCAGACGCCGGCCTGGGGGCGATCAACGCAGTCCGTCTTGCCGCCGCCGCCACTGACCCGTTCCCCACGATCGTCTTTCTCAACCGCTTCGATGCCGAGAATTCGGTCCATCTGCACAACCTTCGCTGGCTGCGAGAGAACGACCGGCTGACCGTGATGACCGAGGCCGTCGATCTAGCCGAGTTTCTGGTTGACCGGTCGGACCGGAGCTGACTTGGGCTCGGCAACGGCATTGCCGGGATTCAGTTTGGCTGCTTGATAAGCGAGCAGGTAACGCCCGTCAGGCAGTTCGTATTCGGTTCTGACCAAGGTGGTCTTAGCTGCCCGCGGCCGGGGTCCGGGCTCTCCTAACTTGCTCATCGCCGTTGCGAAGCTGACAACGATGGGGGCGTGAAGCCACTGTCTGGGGGGTTGAGGGTGGTGCCCGGTGGAATCAACTCATCGATTCGATCCAGCAAACCTTCCTCAAGGGGGACTTCGTCCCCTCCCAACTGAGATTCCAATTGAGCCATGGTTCGAGGCCCGATGATGGCCGAGGTTACCGCTGGGTGCTTGAGCACCCAGGCCAAGGCCATGTGAACCATCGTCATACCCGCCGCCTCGGCCAGGGGAACCAGCTCCTCGACAATCTCCTGTTTGCGCCGGTTGCCGGGAAGCTCGAGGTCGAACCGGGAAGGGATGCGGCCGGTGATAGCCCGCGATCCGACCGGGGGCTCAGCTCCCTTGCGGTATTTGCCCGTCAGCCACCCGCCCGCAAGTGGGCTCCAGGGAATCACCGCCACCCCGTGCCGGAGGCAAGTTGGGAGGACGGCGGTCTCGGCTCCCCGAACGAGCATTGAGTAGGGGGGTTGCTCGCAGACAAATCGCTCCCGGCTCCGTTCCTGGGACACCCATTGAGCCTCAACAATCCATTCCGCGGGGAAGGTGGAGGTTCCGATGTAGCGCACCTTGCCCTGACGGACCAGGTCGGTGAGGGCGCCCAGTGTCTCGTCAAGATCCGTGGACAGGTCCAGCCGGTGAACCTGGTAAAGGTCGATCCAATCGGTCTGCAGCCGGCGCAGACTATTCTCGACCTCCGCGATGATCCAGCGCCGGGAGGTACCCCGCATGTTCCGATCGGGCCCCATCTCGCCATGGAACTTGGTGGCCAGAATGACGTCTTGGCGGCGGCCCTTGAGGGCCTCACCGACGATCTCCTCCGACTCCCCTGCGCTGTAGACATCGGCTGTGTCGACGAAATTGATTCCGGCGTCGAGCGCCGCGTGAATGATCTTGTGGCAGTCGGCGTGATCGGTATTGCCCCAGGCCCCGAACATCATTGTTCCCAGGCAAAGACGGCTGACCTTGACCCCCGTGCGTCCCAGACCTCGGTAAGTGCTCATGGCAATGATGCTAGTCGCAACTTTCCGGTCACGAGGTGGAGGACCACAGTCCCGTCGACGTTGCGCCGCCGGACTCGGTCCAGCGCCACCGGCGGCAGGCTGTCCTGCTCTCCATCGACAACCAGGGTCTCCTTGGGTCGGATCTCTCGCCAGATTTCGCGGACCACATCCGGCTGGAGATTGCCGGGCACGTAGATGTAGCGTCTATCGGGGATCGTGTTGCGGGTCCGGCTCTCTGCGCGGGCAAAGGCATCTTGGGCGGTGTAGTCCCGCAGATAGGGGTCGTTGACCTCCAACAGGTCAGTGGTATCGAGGAGAGGCTTTTCGGCCCGGTAAAGGAATAGGGCCTGACGACCACCCGCGGCCCGGCTTGCTTCCTGGAGAAGGGCCTCCGCCATCTCGGGATCGTGAGGGAGCAGGACAAGGATCTCGGCCGGCCGCCGGCGCAGGGCGTCGGCGATGGACGCTGACGCCCGCTCTGGCTGGAAGGGAAGGGGGAAGACGGTTGGTCGCGCCCGACGACTCCATCGGTATGTGGCAAAGCCCACCCCCAATCCGAATAGGGTCAGGCCGCCTCCGAAGGCGGTCGCCAGGGGCTTGTTAATGAGGTTTGTGACCCACGCCACGCTCACCGCCACTGTGGTGAATATGCCGACGCCAAACAGAGCCCTTTGCTTGAGCGTCCCCTTGGCCCAACCTTCATGGCGCCGAACCACGTCCAGGCCAAGGCAGGTGAGGACGAACGCGCCCAGCAAGCCGAAGGCATAGAGGTCACCCAGGATGGTGGCGCTGCCCTTGGTTGCGACAACCAGGATGATCGGGATCACGATTGCAAACAGGATCGCCAGGTGGGGAGTCCGCCGCCATTTGTTACGACGTTCTAGAAGGCGGGGTAAAAACCCCATCCGGGCCAGGGCAACAAAGACGTGATACGCCCCAATGATGGCCGTGTTGCTGGCAAAAACCAGCAGCAAGGACGCGGTCACGGCCACGAACAAACCGAGCTGGGGCCCGGAGACCTGGGTCCCAAGGATCGAGATGAGCTGCCCCAATTTGTTGGGGTCGGTGGTTTCGGGAACCAGCGTCGTGGACCAAAATGTCAATAGGGGGCTGGTGATCGCGATCGTGATCACCACCCAGAGCATTGCCCGAGCAGCGATCCGATTACGCGGAGAGCGCATGGCGGGTGAGATCTGGGCGATGCTCTCCAAGCCGGAAAAGGCCAGGAAGGCGGCGGCAAACCCGGTCACCGCCAGGACCGGCGTCATTTTTGAGGCATGCCCGATGGCGGCGAAGCTGTGGATCGTGCCTCCGATGCCAAGGCTCACCACCACCGCGATGACCACCAACAGCTGACCGATGGCAGCCAGGATGGCAAATAGAGCGCTAACCCTGGCGCTCTCCCTGATCCCCATGAAATTGAGAATGCCCAAGAGCACAAGTGCGGCCACGGTGACCAGGATGGTTGTTGTCTGCGGCGCCAGCGCGGTGA
>DASZFH010000057.1:0-2440 GCA_035939985.1 Candidatus Dormiibacterota bacterium | reverse complement strand
CAGGCGATGCCCAGGACGGCCGGCGAGAGTGCAATCAGTGCCAGCATGGTACGGGTGGCTGAAAAGTGGGCCTGAGTCTTAAGGAGGAAGGCCATCATCCACAGCAGAGGCGCGTGGACCAGGTAAAGGCTGTAGGACATCACCCCGAGCTGAGCGATCGGTCGCCACGCCAGGGTATGGGAGACGATGTTGTCCTCACTCAGCACCAAGAGCAGGGTGATGGCGAAGACCAATCCGAAGACCAAGTGCGCGAATTGGGTCTCCTGGAGTAGAAATCCAGCCGGTACCAGGGGGATCAGGGCGAGAGAGTAGCGTTTGCCGTGATTGGCCAGCCAGCCACTCTTGTACAGCTCCGCGGCAACCATGCCGTATCCGAATTCGGCCCAGCGGCCGAGGATGAAGTTGGGCAGCACCGCCTGCTGGAGGTTGACGTCGTTCGGAACCAGACCCTCTTTGAGGGCGATCGTTAGGGCCACGCGGTAGACCACGTTGCAGGCGATCACGAGCGTCACGCTGACTACGAACCCCCGCTTCACGGTCAGCCAGATCAGGAAAGGCAGGGCTAGGTACAGCTGCCATTCCAGACCAAGCGACCAATAGGCGCCGTTGAGAGCGTAGAAAGTGCTGGGGAAGAGCGAGTGGAGCATGAAAATGTGGGCAACGCTTTGCCAGAGGATGGTCGGGAGGTCCATCGCTGAGAAGTTGAGGCGGGTCCCGCCGATCAACACGATCGCCATCGTCGCCAGCAGAGAGACGTAGTAGGCCGGCATCAACCGTCGGGCTCGCCGGATGAAGAACGCCCCGCTTTTGAATCTGTCCTGTCGGCCAGCAGCAAATGGAACGTAGAGGCAGAAACCACTGAGAACGAGGAACAAGCTCACTCCCGTTGATCCACTGCGGATCAGTAGGTCCACGGGGCGAAGCACACCCCCGAACTGGGCACCGCTGAAGGCGCGCATGTGGAAGAGGACGACCCAGGTGGCCGCGACCGCTCGCAATCCATCGACCGCCGCTAGGCGCCCAGGGATAGCCAGTCGGGCTTTGGGTGCTGGAAGGTGCCGGTTGGACGGGTGAGTCGTGTCGGGGGAGACGGAAACGGGGGCGCTCAACTTGCTAAAGGATGACCGAGAGAAGGCTCAACCGTCATTGGGCAGTGCCGATGAGGGCTCGGCTATTGTCCTACCCCACCCGGGACAACTGATCGGGGCGCTGCCGTCCTCGACCGCTTCCAGGGTTTGAATTCGGCCGGTAGACTCAACAACTTGAATGAGCGTCAATTTTCTCACCAGGTCGGGCATGTCTGAGGCGTCGATCCTGCCCGAATCGATCCCTGGCGATCAGGACTTGGCGGCTGTGGAGTCTCGATCCGAAAGCTCGCCGTCGTCCAGGCCACCCGCCTCATTGATTGAAAACTGCAGGCGGGCGGTGCTGCGAATGGGCGGTACCAAGCAGATCCGGATCGGGGTGACCAGCGCGCTTAGAGGCGAGGGCCGCACGGCGGTGGCATCGTCTCTGGCCATCGTTCATTCCGAACTCTTCGGTCGACGGACGTTGTTGATGAGTGCCGACCCCGGGTCTCCGGGTGCTGGTTCGGCCAAAGGGGTCCTCGATGTTCTTTCCGGCAGCTTGGACATCAACCAAGCCGTCGTCGAGCAAACCCCCCTGCTGGCCACGATGGCAGCCGGCCCTCTGACCGGCAGCAATGATGAGGCTCTTCTTGGCAACCGGATTTTCGCGGACATGCTCCGCGAACTGGCGGGTTCGTTCGATGTCATCGTCGTTGACCTGCCTCCTATCCTCGGGTCTCCGACCGGCGCGTTGGCCGCGGACGCGTGTGGCAAATCGATGCTCGTGGTGCGAGCGGCGGTCACCCCGATCGAATCGGTGCGGGTGGCCATAAGCACCATGACGGGCTCACCGGTCGCGTTCCTCAATGGTGAGGATTCCCGTATCCCTCGCTGGTGGCGAAGGGCCTTGGAACGATGATCCATCGTTACCTGGAGGCATTCTTCCGGAACCGATGGTTGGTTGCCATCCCGGTCTTTGTCGCCCTTTCGGTCGGCGCCCTGTACGGGTACTCCCAGCCTCGGCTTTACCAGGCACAGTCCTCGCTGTGGTTTGACCAACCTGTGGCGGTGAATCCCAGCTCCTCTTATCAGACCTACGCCGACCAGGGTGTCAGTGTCATCACCGAGTTGCTCGCGACCAAAACGGTGGACATGAACATCGCCAAAGAAGGTCCGCTGGACCAATACTTGCAGACTCCCAAGACCGATCTCATGTCTAAGATCAGCGGCAAGGTTTCGCATCTCCTGGGAAGTACTTCGACCTCCGGCCCGGTGGATCCAACCACCCTTCAGAACGCGGTTGAATCCGTTCTCCAGGACCCAAAGGAGCTCAAGGTGAGCTCCACCGGACCAGAGGTGGTGGGAATCTCATT
>DASZFH010000056.1:0-2297 GCA_035939985.1 Candidatus Dormiibacterota bacterium | reverse complement strand
TCCCCTAGGCGGTCGAGTTGAGCCAGGGCCACGGCCATATGTGGTCGGAGCCACATCTCCCAATAATGGGCATCCCCCTCTCGGGCCAGTGTCGAAGCTGATTGAAATGCGCTCAGCGCCTGGCCCGGATTGCCCAGACCCCAAAGGTGGACCTGGCCGGCGGCTCGCAATGACTGCAGGCTACCCATGCTGCCGGCCTGAAGAGACTCCAAGATGCGCAGGCGATCGACCGCCTCAAGGGGGCGCAGGTGTTGAATACGGACCTGAATGTCGTTGTAGAGCGCGTTGGCGGCGATCACATTGAGGCCACGGGCGGCGGCGTCTTGATAGCTGGCTTCAAGGCTGGCCAATCCTTCGTCTACGCGACGGAGCTGGACCAGGCCCAGCCCCAAGAAGTTGTAGGCCCAAATCCTGGGGGCGGTGGCGCCTGCCAGCTCGGCGATCTCGATGGCATGCTCCGCGAGATCGACCGCCCTCTGGCCATCCAGATCGAAAACCGCCAAGCTGGCCAGCCGTACGTAACTCAGTGCCAGGTCTTCACTTGGGCCCCCATCTTGAAGGTCGTCGCGGGCCCGCTCGTACTCGGCCTTAGCCAGGTCCGGTCGGGCCCGTTCCCAGTGGCAGCGACCCAGCCAGAGGCGTCCACTGGCAGCCCCGGACCGGTTGCCCGCGGCCAGCATCAGGGCGACCCCGTCCTTCAGATTGCGCTCACCACCGGCCGCGTCACCCGCCAGGTGAAGCGCTTGACCAAGCTGGACCATCAATTCGCCACGCGCCGGGTCGGTCACGAAAGGCAGGATCCGTTCGAGCAATCCCGCCGCGTCCCGGTAAGCATGGGCGGCCATCGCCTGCCGGCTGGCGTCGATGGCAAGGGGTACGGCTTCCGTCCACATTCGCGCGGCAAGTAAATGGCGCAACAGCTCGATTGGGTTGGCGGTGGGGTCTGCCCGCAGGACGAGGGCTGCCCGTCGATGGAGGTTCTCCCGTTCCGGTGCCAGCAATTCTTCATAGATTGCCGCCTGGGTGAGGGCGTGTCGGAACCGATACTTCTCAGGTGAGGCCGGATCCTCTTCCATGAGCTGCTGATCGACGCAGACCCGTAGCGCTTCGTGAACGTCCGCTTCGCTCTGGTCAGAGGTCTGTTGGAGGGTGTGGTAATGGAATGACCGTCCCAACACAGCCCCCGCTCGGACGACCTCCCCGGTTCCCCAAGCGAGTCGCTCGACCCGGCGGGTTACGGTATCCCGAACGGTGCGGGGCAACCTGGCTTGGGCGGAGGTTAGGTCGAGGCGAGTCGCGGCCCGAGGGTCGAGCCCGCCGCGATCAAGGGCTTCCTTGAGTATTTCTTCAAGTGCAAAGGGGTTGCCCTCACTGCGGTTGTGAAAGAAGTCCATTACGTCGGCGGCGATGGCGGGGACCCCCATGATCGCCGCCAGCATCTCGCCCACCTGATCGGGATCCAGTGGGCCCAGCCTCTGGAGGCGAACGCCCCCCCTCTCCCATCGGGCGATACTCGTGGCCAACGGGTGCCGGCGATCGATTTCGTCCGTGCGGCAGGTTGCGACCACCAGCAATCGCTGAACTCGAATGCGCCTGACCAGGTAATCGAGCAGCTCTCGGGTGGACTCATCGGCCCAGTGGAGATCCTCGATGAGGAGGAGCGCTCCCCCCTCTCTGGAGGCAAGGTCGAGGACGGCGACGATTGATTCGAACAACCGCAGCTTGCTCTGGATGGGGTCGCTAGGGTCGAGGGGAGAGGCTTCGATTCTCAGCTGCGGGAAGAGTCGCGCCAACTCTCGGGCCGGCGGGCCCAGACGCTCCCGAAGGTCTGCCGTGTCCACGGTGGTGAGATGGTTGCCAATTGCCTCCAGGAACGGCAGATAAGGGAGTGACAGCTCGGCCTCGGCGCACCCTCCGGCGAGGGTGGTCATGCCCCGTTCGGCGGCTGCCCTGGCGATATCGCGGGCGATCCTTGTCTTGCCAACGCCCGCATCTCCGGCCAGGATAACCATGGAGCCTGCACCTGCACGAGCATCTGCCAGTGCGGATGTGAGGGCTGAGAAGTCATCGTTTCGGCCCACCGTCACCGGACAAAGTGCCTGCTTGCTGGTAGTTGCCGTCTCTGGCTCCCTCCGGCTGCGTCAACCGGCGATGAATCGCGACTGGATCTTGACTCAAATATTATGAGACGCGGGCAACTGGCATCGCATTGCCCCACATGGCGTGATAAGTGGGGGCCTCGGCTGAGGTGGGTAGATACGAGGCGGGGCCGATCAATGTGACCGGCCCCTGTCCAT
>DASZFH010000055.1:0-3627 GCA_035939985.1 Candidatus Dormiibacterota bacterium | reverse complement strand
GGCTGCCAAGGCTGCCCCGGCAGTTGTCAGCCTCCTGACCCAAGCCCCGACGGATGCGAGTGTGTCCGGATCCGGATTCCTGGTCGATTCCAGCGGATATGTGGTCACCAACGTGGGGGTGGTAGCCAACTCGAATTCCCTTGTCGCGCTGCTGGCGGGGGATGCCAAACCCCACGATGCCAGGCTCATTGACTTCGATTGTCAAACACAGGTTGCCGTGGTCAAGATCGATGGCTTGAGGAGCCTCCCCACCCTGCCCTGGGCCGATCCAGCGGCCCTCCAGCTGGGTCAAACCGTAGTTGCCTTGGCGGGCCCGGCCAGCGTTCACTCCTTGGTAACCCGAGGCATCGTGAGTGCGACTCACCAGGAGGGCTCGACCTCTGACCCGCTCCATCCGGAAATAACGCGTAGCCTGGCCGACACTATTCAAACGGATGCTTCCAGCGATAGCCAAAGTTCGGGGGGGCCTCTCCTCAACGTGGACGGCCAAGTCATGGGGGTAACTGTGAACTCCCCCTCCACCTCGAGCGCCTTCGCCCTCTCGACGGCGGCGGTCCAGCCGGAGGTTGACCAGATCATCGGGACCGGGAGCCTCTCGATCGCCACTCTCGGAATCACGAGCCAGGATCTTGGACTGGGTGAGGCGGCACTCCATGGCGAGCCGGTTGGAGGAGCACTGGTCAAGTCGGTTGACCCGGGGGGCCCGGCGGATAGGGCGGGGATCAAGGTGGGGGATGTAATTCGCCAGCTTGACGACGTCACTCTGGACCCTGCTCATCCCCTCAGCTCAGTTCTGCGTTCTCGCTTCACCCCCTCCCAGAAGAGCACCGTGACATATCAGCGGGATGGTAGTACCAATCAGGTGGCGCTGACCCTCAGCGGAGGTCATCCATCTTGCTAGACCATGCCAGCGTCAGATCTCGGATTGGGGAGAGGCTCAACGCGGCCATCCAAGAGCTGGCCCCGGGCGCCGCGCCGGTAGAGCTGGTCCGTCCGATCAATTCGGCTCATGGCGATTACGCGGCGCCGGTCGGCCCGCGATTGGCCTCTGCCTTGCGCCGCTCGCCTCTTCAGATCGCGGCGGACGTGGTCGCCAAGTTGTCTGAGCTCTCCGAGGCGGCTCCCGAAGCAGTCGGCGGCTACGTCAATTTCCGACTGCGGCCAGGGCATCTGCAGAGTCTGGTGAGGGAGGTTGCCGGTCAGGCGCGTGGTTACGGCTCAAGCACCTTGGGTGATGGGCAGCTTGTCCAGGTCGAGTTTGTCAGTATCAATCCCACCGGCCCGCTTCACATCGGCCACGGCCGCGGAGCAATCTTGGGGGATACCCTCGCCCGTCTCCTCGCCTTCACTGGACACAGGGTTCATCGAGAGTATTACGTCAACGACTACGGGACCCAGGCGCGCAAATTCGCCTTGTCGGTCTACGCCAGGATTCGTGGGGAGGAGCCCCCAGAAGGGGGCTATATGGGGGCCTACGTTTTCGACCTGGCCGAGTCTGCCAAACAGGCCATCCCAGGGATAGAGTCGATGGCTGATCAGGGCGAGGCGCTCCAACTGGTTCGCGGTGATAGTGCCGAGCGAATCATGGCTCAGATCAAGGCCACCCTAGATCGCCTAGGCGTTAGCTTCGATAGCTTCTTCTCGGAGAAGACTCTTTGGGATAGCCGGCTAGCCGCGCAGACCCTGGAGAAACTGGGAGCTGGTGGATACCTGAGGGATCGGGACGGGGCGCGCTGGTTCGCGCCGGCTCTCGATGCTGGTGATGACGCCGAAGAAGCCGAGGATCGCGTGGTTATCCGTTCGGATGGATTACACACGTACTTTGCTTCTGATCTTGCTTATGCGGTCGAACGGCTTGAGCAGCGCAAGTTCGATCGAGTGATCGAGATTTGGGGAGCTGACCATCACGGCTATGTCGCCCGTTTCAAAGCCGGTCTGGCCGCGCTGGGGTTGGACTCCGAGCGAATCGTCATCATCCTCCACCAAATGGTCAATCTCAAAGAGGGCAAAGTGTCCAAGCGTGCTGGCCGGTTTGTTTCACTCGATGAGCTGATTGATAAGGTCGGGGTTGATGGGGTTCGGTACTTCTACCTCCTGCGCTCGCCAGACGCGATGATGGATTTCGATATGGAGCTGGCCGTCTCTCAGAAGAGCGAGAATCCCGTCTACTACGCCCAATACGCTCATGCTCGCATGGCCAACGTGGAGCAATTCGCGGCCGAGCGCGACCTGCCGGCCCGGGCCAAAGTTGAACTCCTGACTGAACCGTGGGAGTTGGATCTGGTCCGCCAGATCGCCTACTGGCCGGAAGTCGTTGAAGACGCCGCTCGCCTGCTCGAGCCGCACCGGATTCCTTATTACGTGCGAGACCTGGCCGATTCGATCCACGTTTTTTACCAAGCTGGCAATCGTGATTGGGCCGCCCGTGTGGTGGTCGAAGACGACGAAATGACTCGGGCCCGTCTGGAACTGTGTCGTGCGGCTAGGAACACGCTCCGCAGCGCGCTGGACCTGATGGCGGTGTCCGCACCCGATCGGATGTAAGGAGAAACCCAAATGGATGTGACATGGCTCGGACACGGATGTTTTCGGCTACGCGGCAAGAATGCGGCGGTGGTCACCGATCCATACCCAGCTGCGGTGGGGTTGAAGTTGACCAAAGTTGAGGCCGACCTGATCACGATCAGTCACGACCATCCCAACCATTCGAGCGTCAGCGCAGTGTCGGGTGATCCATACGTGATCACGGCCCCGGGAGAGTACGAGGTTGCGGGCGTCACGGTTACGGGAGTTCCCACTTATCACGACAACCAGCACGGCGCTGAGCGGGGACGGAACACCACCTACCTGATCGAGATCGATGAGGTCCGGGTCTGCCATCTGGGCGATCTCGGTCATAAGTTGGACGATCAGCAACTGGAGGCGATCGGGTCGGTTGACGTTTTGCTGGTGCCAGTTGGGGGTGGGGCGTCCTTGGCCGCGGAACGGGCGGCAGAGGTGGTTCGCCAGTTGGAACCCAGGGTGGTGGTACCGATGCACTATTCGATTCCCGGATTGAAGTTGGAACTGGACGGAGCCGATCGGTTTCTCAAGGAGATGGGCGTCACCGAGAACACACCGCAGGCCAAGCTTTCGATTGCGTCCTCGGCGGGCACGGAGGCCGAGACCAAGGTTGTGGTCCTGGAGCCCCGTTAGGGCCCAAGCTTAGAACCTGGTATTCCATTCCGAGCCCTTCGGGCGGTTGGCTTGTTACACTGACGAAAACCCGCCCTGGGAGGACTGGCATTTCTAAATTCATCTTCGTGACCGGTGGTGTGGTTTCGTCCCTGGGCAAGGGAATCACGGCTGCTTCGATCGGAAGCATCCTCAAGGCCCGCGGCCTCACCGTGACCCTGCAAAAGCTCGACCCCTATCTCAACGTTGACCCCGGGACGATGAGTCCATATCAGCATGGCGAGGTCTTCGTGACCAACGATGGTGCCGAGACGGACCTCGACCTAGGTCACTACGAACGGTTCATCGACGAGAACCTCTCCCAGGCCTCGAATGTCACCACCGGTCAGATCTACGCGGATGTCATCGCCAAGGAGCGCCGCGGAGATTACCTCGGTGCGACGGTCCAGGTGA
>DASZFH010000054.1:0-7944 GCA_035939985.1 Candidatus Dormiibacterota bacterium | reverse complement strand
AACTCGTATCGTGCGTTCGTCCCCGCGGATCGTTGAATGAAACGGCTCGTCATCGCAATCGTTGCCCTAGTTGCCTTGGAAGGCCTCTTCTGGGTGTTCCTTGGGGGCGTGTCGTGGGTTTTTCGCGACTTCTCAATAGGCCCGCCACGCACCTCGGCATATATAGCAAGTGAAACTCGAATCGCGATCCTCGAATTTGGCTGGGCGGCGATACATGTGCTGGCGATCGTGGCCTTTCTGCTCCGGCGCACCGGACTCGTCTTCTGGGTGGTTGTGGGCGTCCAAGTTCTCGATCTAATCCGGACTGGGTTCCTAACGGCAGGCACGGTGAGCCAGTCTGAATGGTCGCAAACCGTTTTTGGGCTCGTGGCTGCGGCGGGTCCACTTGCGACGCTCACCCTTCTCTTCCTGCTTGGCCAAAGAATGGCGCCGTCGAGGGTAGTCGCCTAGCCTCATCGCAATGACCCAGGTCTGTCAACGATGAGCTTCGACTCAACGACATCAACGGATATCGATGATCAGACGCCAGGGGGCCTGGCCCGTCGTCGTCAGGCACCATTCAGGTGCCCTCCTCCTTGTCAGCATGGAAGGACGGGCAACTCACGCAATACCGTAGATTGCGTCGGCGCTGGTGCAGGCGCTGATCCACGTGGAGCTACATACGGGAGGCCGTTCCAATGAACAACGTTACCCTCGATACCTGGGGCCTGGATGTCCCCAAGGCGACGATCACGGTGGCGATTGTCGATGCGAGTGGGCCGCCGACCACCCATGGCACCATTGCCAACGATCCCGGTGCGATCCGCAAATTGGTCCAGAAGGTGGGTGGGCCCGAGGTGAGGCTTGTGGTTGCCTACGAGGCGGGCCCAACTGGGTACGCGCTTTACCAACAGCTGAGCAGCCGCGGAGTGGAGTGCCAGGAGGTGGCGCCCTCGTTGGTTCCCAAGCGTCCTGGTGATCGGGTCAAAATCGATGCCCGGGATGCCCTGGCTTTGGCGCGACTGCTTCCGAGCGGGGACCTGACCCCGACCTACATACCGGATACTGAACAGGAGGCGCTGCGAGATTTGGTCCGGTCTCGCTTCGATGCCAAGGACGCCAAGCGGGCCCAGCACCTGCTGCTTAAGTTCTTGCTTCGTCAGGGCGACTGATGTTGGAACCCGTCAGCCCGGTCTTACCGGCTGAAGAACTCCGTCGGATAAGGGGAGAAGAGCCTCCCCATACCCCTCCTGGATTCACGGTCGTGTCCCTCACTGCCCACTGCTCGGGCGATTCTGAACAGGTCCTGGCCAAGGTCAGGGAGGTGCTCGAATCGCTTTTGCAACCCTGGCCCTGGCCTCCGCTCGACGAATGGCAGACCCGCCTCCCAAGTTGGTTTGTGGCTGCGTGCGTCGACGACCGCTCCCTCCAAAGCTGCGTCCTCGACCAATGGTCCCTGCGAGCTTGGCTGCATTGGCTGCATCCGGACAATCGTCGCTGGTATTGGTGGACGGCCAACGCGGACGATGGATTCAGCCTCCGCATCGAGGTACTGGCCAAAGACCGCGACTTTCTTAGGGGGGCCCTGGAGTGGCTGCTCCGGGTAAGCGGGGCGGCAGACCTGGTTGTCTGAACTGTTTATGACCGGCGACGCCGGTCAGGTCAGGTCCGACTTACGCGAGGAGGGCCTGGGGCCGGCGGGTGGTGGGACCTCAAGGCCCAATTCGCGGTACAGATCGACGGTCTTGGCGGCGATCGCTGACCAGCTAAACCTCTCCACCACGCGGCGCCGCCCGGCCTGGCCGAAGGCGATGGCCTGATCCGGATCCTTTAAGAGGCGATTGATCGCCTGCGCCAGTCCGGCGGCGAACCCAGCTGGGTCACGGGGTGTCCCGAATTCGTCATCCCCTCTCTCGAACGGCACCAGCCATCCGGTCCCGCCGTCCACGACGATCTCCGGGATGCCACCGGTCTGGCTCGCAACTACCGGGACTTCAAGCGCCATCGCTTCCAGATTGACCAGCCCGAATGGCTCATAGATAGATGGGCAGACGAAGACACTGGCGTGACTTAGGATCTGAATGACCTCGCTGCGCGCAAGCACGTCCGGTATCCAACTGACAGCTCCCCGTTCCTGCTTGACCCGGGCGACCAGGCGGCCCACCTCGGCTGCGATCTCAGGCGTATCCGGAGCTCCAGCGACGAGCACGATGTGAGCCATCGGATCGACCATCGGGATGGCTTCGAGGAGATGGACCAACCCTTTCTGGCGAGTGATCCGACCCACGAAGACCACGGTCTTGCCCTCAGTGGGAAGACCGAGCCGGCGCAGGACATCGGTGCCAGGGTCATGGCTGAACTCATCCGGATCGATTCCGTTATGAATGACGCGGACCCGAGCCGGATCGATATTGGGATAACACCCGAGCACATCCTTGGCCATCCCTTCCGAAACCGCCACGATCGCGTCAGCCCCCTCCAGGCCGGTGCGCTCACAGAAAAGAGAAAGCGCGTATCCGCCCCCCAACTGCTCGGCTTTCCACGGTCGCAGCGGCTCCAAGCTGTGCGTGGTGGCGACATGGGGAACCCGATAGAGGAGTTTGGCCATGTGCCCGGCAAAGTTCGTGTACCAGGTGTGACTGTGAACCAGGCCGGCACTGCTGAGCCCCGCGGCCATAGCCAAATCCACAGACATCACCTGCAGCGCCATCGCCTCGGGCCGGTATCCAGCCAGTTCGGCCCAGGGCTGGTAGGTGGCGGCAACCAGGGGCGATGGCCGTGGCTCGCCGAAGGCGTGGACCTGGATATCGATCAAGCGGCTCAATTCGCGAGCCAGGTATTCGAGGTGAACTCCCGCACCGCCGTAGACCTCGGGCGGGAATTCTCGGCTGAGCAGCGCGACCGGTCGCGGCGATGGACTCAGCGCCGCACCGCAGCCGAGATCTTCTGGTTCTTGGCGATGACCACGATCCCCCGGGGCGAAACCGCGAACTGCTCCCTATCGATGGCCTGATCGACGCCGATGCGAGTCCCGGCCGGGACCTCAACGCCCTTGTCGATGATGGCATTGCGAATCAGTGCTCCCCGGCCGATCCTGACCCCGTCCAAAAGAACCGCGCCATCAACCTGGGCGCCCTCGTCGACAAAGACTCCGGGCGATAGTACCGACCTTCTTACCGTCCCCCCGGACACGATCACGCCCGATGCCACCAGGGAATCCACGGCAGAGCCCCGCCTCTGTTCCTCGTCGAAAACGAATTTTGCGGGAGGCATCGTGGGGTGCCACGAGTGAATCGGCCAGTCCGGGTTGTAGAGATTGAACGCGGGCTGAGGCGAGACCAAATCCATGTGAGCCTCGTAATAGGAGTCCAGCTCGCCAACATCACGCCAGTAACCGCGGTCTCGCACGGTCGACCCTGGAACGTCATTGGTAGCGAAATCGTAGACCGCCGCCTTGCCCGCGGCAACCATGGAGGGGACTATGTCGCCACCGATGTCGTGGCGGCTGGAGGGATCCTCCGCATCCGCCGTGACCGCCTCGATCAGGTCCTCGGTGGTGAAGATGTAATTCCCCATCGAGGCCAGAATCTGATCAGGAGCATCCACCAATCCGATCGCCCGCTCCGGTTTCTCGCGAAAGGCCCGGATCTGGTGTCCTGGACCGGATTCGATCACTCCGAATGACCGGGATTGGCTGAGTGGCACCCGAATGCCGGCGATCGTGACCCCGGCTCCCGCCCGACGATGAAAATCGATCATCTGGCGGGGATCCATGCGATAGATATGGTCAGAGCCAAACACCGCGATGTAGGTTGGCATCTCATCGGTGACAAGGTTCAGGTTCTGGTAAACCGCGTCGGCAGAACCCGCAAACCAGTACGGTCCACGGCGCATCTGGGCTGGGACAGTGGCCACATAGTTACCCAGGCTGGGGTTCAACCGCCAGGTTTGGGCAATATGGCGGTCAAGGCTGTGGCTCTTGTATTGAGTCAGAACAACCACGTGCCGGCACCCGCCGTTGACCAGATTGGAGAGCACGAAATCGATCAGTCGGTAGCCGCCACCAAATGGCACCGCCGGCTTGGCGCGATCGGCCGTCAAGGGCGCCAAACGCTTGCCTTCGCCACCAGCGAGGACCATGGCCAGGACTTCGACCTTAGTCCTCAAGCGCAGCTACCCCCGGGTTTTGAAGTCTTCGACACCTGGCGGTCTCCGACACTCGTTAAGTATCGCTGGCGCGCCCCTCAAAAGTGCGACGATTGAACCGACACTCCGACGGGTACGGCAGCCACAACCTGGGTCCCCCGGCCCGGGCGGGCTTCGATGGTTATCGTCCCACCAAGCAGGGTGGCCCGCTCCTGCATTCCGATCAACCCGAGATGGCCGCGTTGGTCCGCGGAGGCGAGCGGGCTGAAGCCTATGCCGTCATCTTTGATCTCGATCTCGACCTGGTGATCGGTAAATCGCACCCGCATCGCGACTATCTGCGCCTGCGAATGGCGCTCAACATTCCGGATCGCCTCCTGGGCGATCCGGAAGAGACCCAGCTCGAGGGCCGGATCGAGCCGCCGGTTGGCACCCTCGACATCCAGAGATATTCGAATCCCGGTGCGATCTTCGAACTCTGAGAGGAGGCGCCGGATGGCGGCGAGTAATCCCAGGTCGTCGAGTGCCGGTGGACGCAGGCCTCGAGCCAGCCGCCGCAACTCGTCATTGATCTCCTGGGCGAGCTTGCGCAGTTCCGCCAGAGCGGCTCGGGCCGGATCGGGTAATGACACATCGTCGGCAACCATGTCCAGACGCCGACATAGATGGATCAGGGCCTGGACCGGTTCGTCGTGGACTTCTTGGGCGATCCGGCGCCGCTCTTCCTCGTGG
This sequence comes from Candidatus Dormiibacterota bacterium, assembly GCA_035939985.1. Lineage (GTDB taxonomy): Bacteria > Chloroflexota > Dormibacteria > Dormibacterales > Dormibacteraceae > DASZFH01. The sequence continues at coordinate 3,087 of DASZFH010000054.1, read as the reverse complement.
GCAGCCAGGATGCTGGCGGCATAGGCATCGACCCGGCCCAAGCGACGGCGCTCCTCACTGACATCCAGGAACGCCAGTTGCAGCCGGCGCTCTCCCCGACCCGGCCAGGCAGCCACGAACGCCTGCAAAATGCGGGGCGCCTCCTCCGGCCCTCCGGGCAGCTCGAAATCCCCGCCCGCATTCAGGATTCGCTCTGCCTCAGGGATGGATCCGACCAGGTCCGCCAGGGTGCACTCCATCAAGCGAGCTCGCGTCCGCCCGAATACCTGAGCGGCGACCGGGTTGGCCGCGGTCACAGCGCCCTGTTCGGAGACGAGCAGAATAGGGGCCGGGCAGAGCTCGAACAAGGTTCTAAATTGGGCCTCGGAGCGACTGATCAGATCTTCGGAGAGCTCGGCTGTGGTCCGGGCGCTGACTTCTCTCTCCACCCGGTCGCCAACAATCCCAGCGATCAGCAGGATCGTCCACAGCTCTAGGCTCTCAGCCCAGATAACCTCCCCGCCGGATGCCAATAGGAAGGTGGGGACCGTCATGACAACCACCAGGCCCGCCGTTGCCAGAGCCCCGGCCAGCCCGAAATTGAGCGCGGCGTAGACCACCGGAACGGAGTAGAGGGCCACGGGCACGAAGGTTGGAATGAATGGATCCGGACTGCGCAACAGGGTTAAGTGGGCGACCGCGATCGCGGCCACCAGCCCTTCAACGATCCAGAACCGGATGTCGCGGATTGGAGGCCGGAAGGTTCGAACGACGAGTCGCTGCAGGTCCCGGAGATCGGTGGGATCCAGGGGAGCCGGGCTCAACGACCGCCTTCGGCGGGATCGACCAGGTGCTGGCTGATCGCGGCCACCAGGGCCTCCGTCCGAGAGGACACCTGGAGCTTGGCAAAAATGTGGCTGAGGTGACCCTCCACTGTGCGAAGGCTGATGGCCATCTGGTTGGCGATCTGTTTGTTCGAGGCCCCTCGGGCAAGCAACTGCAGGACTTCCCGCTCACGCGGACTTAGCTCAGTATCGGGTCCCCGATCGGACGATCTGCGCATGAAGGCGACCAGCTTGGCCGCCAGTTCCGGCTGCACCACCACCTCGCCGGCATGGACTCGACGCACGGCATCGATCAACTGGGCGGAGGGAATGGTCTTGACCAGATATCCGGACGCGCCAACCCTCAGCGCCTCGGAGACGTACTCCTCTTCGTCAAAAGCACTGAGAATGATGACCCGGGTCGCCAGGCTGACCGCCAGGATCCGGTCGGCGGCCTCGATACCCGTAATTCCAGGGAGGCGAAGGTCGAGCAGGGCGATATCCGGCCGATGCTTGAGGGCCAGCTCCACCGCCGTGTCACCACGATCGGCTTCGGCCACGATGCGGAGATTGGGATCCTGCTCCAATACCTGCCTGGTACCCGCTCGGACCAGGACGTGATCGTCCGCGATCAGGACTCGGATAGCATTCATGGGCCTTATCCTAGGACCGCTGGTCAGTAAGTCGACGGATCCTCGGCCCCCAACGCCTCATAGGAGCCTCACTCTTCCCACGACATCGACCTTGGGTGTCGTCGAGATTGGCGTATTGGGTAGCTTGGCCTCAAATCAGGTGATTTCACCTACTCACCCCCCGCGTTTTCCCGCTTTTTTCCAAGGCAGATTTCAGGCATCCTTTACAGCAATGAGCACCCAAACCCTCGACCGGACAACCGTTAACGGATTCACCGGTGCCCTCGAAGAAATGGCTTGGGCGGAAGAGCGCCGCTACCTGGCGAGTCTTGCGCGAGTCCGTGTCGAAGGATGCATCCGAACGATCGACCAGTTGATCGAAGAGCTGGAACTGATGAATCTCTCCAACTCCAAGAAAGTTCCGACTGAATGGCAGCCTAAGCTGGACAACCTGGTTCCGGTGTTGCCGTTCGATTACTCAGAACAGCTTCACGCCGGGGTGAGCACGGTCCGCCTGATGGACCAGTTGTTCACCATCCAGGGGCACCTTCTGGATCTCAAGATCGGCCGCAGCCAGGAAATGGCGGTGGCTGATGCCGCGATCGAGGAAGAGATGACCGCCTGGGCCCCGATCCGAAACTAGGCGACCGTCTGGGGGCGAAGCAGTCCCCCGTATCCGACTTGGGCTTCTTCCCCAATCGGTGAGCTAGTCGCATGCCTGCCGGTACGCGGTTGACATAGGATTACCGGGATTGGCGCACCTGCGTCCATGTCCATCGGTGGCACAAGGGAGATTGACCATGACCAGCATCGGCGACGCATTTGGGTTGCCGTTCAAGGACCCAAACTGGGCCTCAAAGCTCTTACCGCAGGGGCTGATTGTCGCGGTCCCAACCGCTATTTTGCTCTCCGGTGTTTACCTCGTTGTCACCTCGGTGGCTGGAGCGTTTTCCGGGGGCGGCTCCGGCTTTGATCTCGCCGCCGTGTCGGGTAGCGGGATTCTGCTCCTCCTAATCGGACTGCTAGCCACCATTCCCGCCAGTATCGCCACGACCGGCTGGATGCTGACGACAGCCGACAATTATCGCGCTGGGCGGTGGGAGCTAGCCCCTGCGGGCTTTCACTTCGGGCGTGGCATCGGGCTTTGGGGCGCACTCGTGATGTGGGGCATTGTTCTCGAAGTCCTCGGACTGATACCCATCCTGGGCATTCTCATCAAGCTCGTTGGTTGGCTAGGGTTTCTCTTCCTTTATCCCTCGATAATCGTCTCGGTCCAAGAGGGCGGATTTGCCGCCGGCGTCAACCCCAGCACCGTTTTCGCTCGGGCCACCGCCAATCCTGCCAATTCCGTCATCGCAGGTCTGATCCTCCTCGTCGCCGGCATCATCAGCGTGGCCGGGTTCTTTTGCTTCCTTATACCCTCGATCTTCACCGTCCCCTACAGCTACGCGATTATGGCCGGTGTAGCCCTTTGGTTCTCATTGCAGTCAAGTGCAAGCGCCCCAGGATTCGGTGGGCCGCAGCAGTATCAGCCTTACCAGCCACCACCACCGTTTAACCCCCCATCGGCCCCCTATCAGCCCTCTGAGCCGTTCCAACCCCCGCCGGCCGGCACCCCATATCAAATGCCTCCACCACCCCCGGCCTATCAA
>DASZFH010000053.1:0-1915 GCA_035939985.1 Candidatus Dormiibacterota bacterium | reverse complement strand
CAGTTGAAGCTCTGGCCAGCCTGGGCGCGATCTATGAGGGGGGGGGGGAGTTGAGGCAGCTCGTCAGGGGCCTCTTAGAGCGGGTTCGTGATCGGTTGGTGGAAGCCGTCCGCAGCCGTGATGATCCAGGCCGGGTGCGGTTGGCTCATGTTTTGGACGTGCTGCTGCACCTGGATGGCGAGGTCCGCAGGCATGCGGAACCTCGTTTCCTGGTCGAAGCCACGATCGTCCGGCTGAGCGCTGAGGTGGATGCCCCCGCGGTGGCGGTGAGCAGTCCCCCGCCACCGGTCGATGTCTCGAAAGAGGAATCGCTAGCGGAAACGGCAGGCCCTCCGGTGTCCAGTCCAAGCATGGCGACCGATACTGTTGAGCGTGCTCCCCTCCCGAGCCCACCGGTGGAGCCCGCCGGGATGGTAGCTCCAGACCAATCGCCGGTGGATGGGAACGTGGACACAGACTGGCGGCTCTTCCTGAACGCGCTCAAGCCAAACGTCAAGGCGATCCTCAGAGAGGCTCGGCCTCGAATTGAGGCGACGACCCTCTATTTGAGTTTCAGATATGGATTCCATCATCAGTGGGCACGGGACAACAAATCCGAATACCGAGCCCAGGCCCAATCGGCATTTGGAACTGCGGTTGTTGAGGTTGAGCTCGCCACGGCGGACCCATTGAGGCCGACTGTGGCTCCTCTCTCACCAGAGGAACATCCGCTGGTGCAGGAGACGTTGCGGCAGCTTGAAGGGCGGGTCAGCCGGGTTAGGGAGGTCAGATCGTGAAGGACCAATTCAAAATGCTCAAGCAGGTCCAGCAGATGCAGGGTCGCGTCGCCAAGATTCAGGAAGATCTTGCGTCCGAGACAGTCGAAGGTTCGGCTGGGGGCGGTGCCGTCAAAGCCGTAGCCAGCGGTTCCCAGGCCCTGGTTTCGGTGACCATCGACCCAGAAGTCGTGAGCGATGTGGAGATGCTCCAGGACTTGGTTCTCACCGCCGTGAACGATGCTCTGAATCGGTCCCGAGAGCACGCCAGCCGACGCATGCAGGAGCTTACCGCGGGTCTGGGTCTGCCGCCCGGGCTCTTATAGAGGGGCGGTGCCCGAACTCCCCGGTTCCCTGCAACGCCTGATCCAGGAGTTCTCCCGCCTTCCTGGGGTCGGGCCTAAAACCGCCCAACGCTTGGCATTCCATCTGCTTCGTGTGGAGCGGCAGCGGGTGGATGCGCTGGCTCTGGCCATCACCGAACTTCGCCAGCGCATCGGGTTCTGCAGTCGGTGCTTCAATATCGCTGAGGGACCGCTCTGCGAAATTTGTGCTGCTGGCCGTCGAGACCAGACCGTGATTTGTGTGGTCGAGACGCCGTTGGACCTACTGGCCGTAGAACGCTCAGGGGAATACCGTGGTCTCTACCACGTCCTCCACGGTGTGATCTCGCCGATCGACGGCGTTGGTCCAGACGATATCAACATCCCCCAGCTGGTTCACCGGGTCGAACGGGACGGCATCGAGGAAGTCATTATTGCCACCAATGCTGATATCGAGGGTGAAGCGACGGCGGTATATCTCCAGAAAAGCCTATCCACGATCCAGGTCCGGGTCAGCCGGCCTGCCCATGGTCTTCCCATGGGTGGGGACCTGGAATATGCCGACGATCTGACTTTGGCTCGGGCGATGTCAGGGAGGCGCCCCTTCTGATCTCGTCAGGATCGGGTCGGATCCCGCCTGATCCAGCCGGGATCTCGTGTAATCGTGTATGATCTGTCGGCTCCCCAACCTGCGGGCTGAGGAGCGTCCGCCGGGTTCGTTCCGCACCGAGCCGAAAGCGCGTAGGATGTTGCGGCCCGACCCGGAATTGGATACAATTGGCCATTGGCCCCCGAACGCACGGCTTCGTGCGCCCATCGGAGGTCCGGCATCAGCAC
>DASZFH010000052.1:0-4270 GCA_035939985.1 Candidatus Dormiibacterota bacterium | reverse complement strand
ACCTGGGGCAATCTGGTCAATCGCACCCTAACGAACACCTACCGGCATTTCGAAGCGGTTCCCCAGCCGGGCCCGATGTTGGCTCAGGACCAGATCATCCTCGACCAGATCCGGCAAGGCTTTATCACCCTGGCAACGCTGCTGGAGACAGCCAGATTCAAAGCTGCCGTAACCGAGTTCATGGCCCTGGCCGCCCAGGTCAATCAATACCTGGGCGAGGAGGAGCCTTGGCGCACCATCAAGGTCGATCGGGAGCGGGCCGCGACCATTTTCTTCGTGGCCGTGAGCTGCGTCGACAGCCTCAAGGTTCTGTCCTCACCATTCCTCCCATTCAGCGCTCAGCGCCTTCATGAGATGTTGGGGTACTCAGGGGTGTTCGCCCCTCAGCCACACACCGAGGTTCGGGAGGAGCCCGACGGCGGCCAGCATCTGGTGCTGACCGGTGATTATGAGAGCGCGTTCGGATGGCAGGCGAGTCAGATCTCGCCCGGACAAAAGCTGCCGGAGCCGAGCTTGCTCTTTCGCAAGCTCGATCAAGCGGTGATTCAAGAAGAGTTGGACCGCATGAACCTCCTGCCGGTCGTTTGATCGATACTCACGTCCACCTCGGGTCACTCGAAGACCCTGAGCTGGCGATCGAGGAGGCGGTTGGCGCGGGTGTGGTCGGGCTGATCACGATGGGAGTGGATTCCGCCGATAACCGGGCCGGCATCGAACTGGCGGAAAATCATGCCGCCGTGTTCGCCGGAGTCGGGCATCACCCGGTCAATGTCGAGCCTCCGGACTGGATGCAGATCGAAAAACTGGTCGGGCATCCGAGAGTGGTGGCTCTCGGGGAGGTCGGTCTCGATTACGCTCACCTGGAATCACCTGCCGAGCTGCAGAGAGCTTGGTTGCATCGATTTTGTGACCTGGCCATCGATACTCAACTTCCGCTCTCGATTCACACCCGAGAGGCGGAGTCGGACGTTTACGAAATTCTTCGCGCTCATCCCGGGGTGCGGGGGGTGATTCATTACTTCTCCCTCAGTTGGGATTGGGCGGTCCGGTTTCTCGACCTGGGAATTCACCTTTCTTTCAGTGGGCTGATTACCCGACCGAGTCGTGGCGAACTCCGTCAGGTGGTGGGTCGGTGCCCGGAGAACCGCCTCCTGCTGGAGACCGACGCTCCATTCGGCACCCCGCATGGCCACCGAGGTGAGGCCAACCGTCCGGCATGGATTGTCGATACCTGGCATGCGGTGGCGGAGATCCGCGAGATGCCAACCACCGCCCTCGGCGACCAAGAGCAATCGAACGCACGGACCCTTTTCTCAAGAATCGTTTGATAGACTCGCTGACGGGTTTTGGGGGTAGGACTACCACGTCGCGGTGGCACGTTCGCCATCGTGGCTATTACGATCTCCGGTGCAGCAGCTGTCTGCGCGATAGCTCTGGGAGCGCCTAACGGTCCGGCGCGTATTGAGCATGTCTTCGCATCGGGTCCGGGTGGTGGTGTGGCCCGCATCCCGCCACCTCCAGCGGTGATTCCTGCGCCTGACGCGGCTCCCGGGACCCCTTCTACCTGGACTGGAGATCGACTGGAGGTCATCCGAGAACAGGTGGTGGTTCCGTTCGAGACTCGGACGGTGTCCGATCCCTCCTTAGCGGTGGGCAGCACCGAGATCGAGACCGAGGGCGCTCAAGGGCAGGCCATGGTTGACAAGGAGGTGTTTGTCGATCAAGCCGGAAACCGTGTGGCTGAGCACATCCTCCGCCAACAGATCGTGGTTGACCCGGTGGCAAGCGTGGTTCGGGTTGGGAGCCGGCCGCTGGTTGTTGTATCTCCCGGGAGTACACCGGAAGTCTCCCACCAGGTCATTTCCGGAACGGCAACCTCCTACTGCCTGACCGGCACCACCGCGACGGGAACCCAGGCCGGCCCGGGGGCGATTGCCGTTGATCCAGCCGTCATCCCTCTTGGGAGCCACCTTTACGTCAGCGGGTACGGATACGGGTATGCGGTTGATACCGGAGGTCTGATCCACGGCTCGCTGATCGACCTTTGGAACACTTGTGATGACGCCATCCAATGGGGCCGCCGACCGGTCACGATCTACGTTCTCGGGTAAGCCCGGGGAGCTGACTGCGGGGGCGGGGGTCGACCCGGCTGATTTCGATCAGCTCCAGCGGATTCTCGCCCGCCACGGCGTCACCCCCAAGCACGATCGAGGCCAGAACTTCCTGATCGACCCGGGGCTGCGGGACGACATTCTGGAAGCGGCTGGAATCCGGGCCGAGGATCAGGTGCTGGAAATCGGGGCCGGCCCGGGTGCGTTGACGGCTCGGCTGGTCGGTAAATGCCGCCGCCTGGTGGTGGTGGAGGTGGAGCGCCGGTTGGTTCACTTCCTGCGGCGGTTGGGGTCGGGCGTCCCCGGATTTGAGGTCATCGAACGCGACATCCTCGAAGTCGATCTCGGGCATCACTTCCCAGGGGGTGGGGAGGTGGTTCTCGGCAACATTCCCTATTACCTGACCGGGGTCCTCGTCCGGCGCCTGCTGGAGGCTGCCGAGCGGCCGGCGCGGCTGGCACTGGTGGTCCAGAAGGAAGTCGCGTGGCGGTGGACCCGTTCGGGGGAAGCCAGCTTGGGTTCGGTGGCCGTTTCAGTCTTTGCTCGCCCCCGATTGGAATTCATCCTCCCCGCCGCTGCGTTTTGGCCCGTGCCCAAGGTTGACTCGGCACTGGTTGTTTTGGAGGTCAGAGACCATCCCCTGATTCCAGCGGCTGACCAGGCTCGCTTTTTTGATTTGGTCGAGAGCGTCTTTCAGGCCCGTCGCAAGCAGCTCGGGGGAACTTTGGCCAAGCTCAATTCGATCACCCCGGACGAGGCCGGCAGCCGTTTGCTGGAACTTGGGATTGACCCCTCCCGGCGCCCGCAAACGCTCGATCTCGAAGAATGGGTGGCCGTCCGAGGAGCCTTCTCGCAGTAGGCTTCACGTCGTGGGTGCAGTCAGCTACGCCGATGATTGACAGATCGGGAAGGTCCTCGGAACTGTCCGGACGGGGCGGCTTCATCGAAGTCCTCCGGCAGGGCGGCTTTCGGCTGATCTGGACCGCCCAGGTTCTCGCTCAGTTGGGCGACAAGTTCCTGATGTTCTCTCTCATCATCCTGGCTTATCGTCTCTCCCACGGCAGCAAGCAGGTGGCATTTACCCTCCTCGCCTACACCGTGCCGGCCGTGGTCATCGCACCCCTCGCTGGGGTATTCGCCGACCGCCACGATCGTAAATTGATCATGTGGACCACCAGTTTGGGCCGAGCCCTGATTGTTGCCTTGATTCCACTGTCGGCGCGTATCCCGGTTTTCCAGAATGACTTCTGGCACCTCATAGTTCTGACCTTTGCGTTCTCAGCGGTTGGACAGCTCTTCAGTCCGGCCGAGGCCGCCGCCATTCCGACGGTGGTCGCCAAGCGCTCTCTCATGACAGCCAATTCGATGGTGATGATGACCATGGTCCTGACCTTGCTTGGCGGCGGTGCGCTGGCTCCGGTGGTGTCTCGTGTCGACATCTACGCGCCCTACTGGTGGGCGGCGGCGCTCTTCACGATCGCCGCCGTCCTGATCCTCCTGGCGCCCATACCGCGGATTCCGCTCCTTCCTCGGGACAAAAATCGGCATCCCTTCCGGCAGGTCCTAGTCGAGGTGAGCGAAGGTCTGACTCATTTGGGACGTTCGCGAGTCCTGATGGGGTCATTCCTGCAGCTCTCGTTGGCGGTGTTGGTGATGTTCACGATGTTCACCCTCGCCCCGGCCTATGTCAGCACGGTGGTGGGGATCACAGACCAGGACAGCTATTTGGTCTTGGGCCCCGCGTCTGCCGGGGCAATCCTCGGGTCAGTGCTGCTGGGCCAATTCGGACGGGGTATCAACCGGCGGTGGCTGATCTCGCTGGGTCTGTTGGCGACCGGTGCCACCTTGATCGGACTGGCCACCCTTCCCAGCCTTAGCGGGTTCCTGGCTGGCGGCCGTCATGACCGGACCGTCGTGTTGGCAGTCTTCAGCCTTGCCCTTGGCCTTGAGTTCGGTACCTTGATCATCCCGGCAGCGACCTACATCATGGAACGCACCGAGGACCAAGTTCGCGGCCGGGTCTTTTCGCTCTTGTACATGGTGGTCAATGGCCTGACCGCTCTCCCCGTCTTGGTGGCTGCCACCCTCTCCGACGCCATCGGCACCGCAACCGTGATCGGCTGGTTGGGTGGAAGCCTGGCCGCCGCTGGGGTGGTTAT